>DAOVRE010000172.1 GCA_030628305.1 Candidatus Heimdallarchaeota archaeon
ATCTGTTAGTTCAATAATAACTGAATTCCAAAATGTAGAATTAGATGATATTTTGAATACAGTTTTCACTCTTGTTAACAAAAAATGCCTTCTTAGAAAACGATTCATTTAATTGAAGGAAAAATGCTTTAAACAATTTTCCTTTACAGTTACAGAGGAATCAAAATGAAGAAGCAATTATTTGTGATAAGGTCTGCAGACAAAGGTACATTTGTTCATGTAATACTGGGTAAAAGATGATTTTGATATAATTTCAGTATAGGATTAAGGTAAAATTTATGCCTGTTTTTATTTGGACTTAGAATTTTTGGTGAGGATAATTTCTGCAGCTATGCTTATGGCAATTTCTTCAGGAGTATTGCTTTGGATTTTTATGCCGATGGGAGAGTGAACTATGTCAAGAAGATTTTTTGAAACACCCTTTTTATCAAGATTAGAAAAAATTGTTTCTGCTTTTTTTATACTTGCTAACATTCCAATATACCTGCACTTCTTAGAAATAATCCTTTCAAGTACGTTTTCATCTGAAAAATGTCTAAAAGTCATAACAATAACATAGATATTATCTCCTTCTGGGATATTTCCAGCAATATCGTCATAACTTAGAATTTGCTTATTGTGAGCAAATGTGTTGTTGTTCATGGTTGGTAGATTCTCTCTATCATCATAAACTGTAATATGAAAATCCAGTGTTTTCATGACCCGAGATAAAGCAAGTGATACGTGCCCTCCTCCTATAATAAAGAGTTTATCTTGCTGTGCAATATTTTCTTGATACAGCCATATTTCGTTTTCTGTGGAAAAAACTCTATCTTCCGTTAAAGATTTGTTTCTATCAAAACTGATTCCTTTTTCGCTTATGGCAATTATGCCTGTTTTTACTTCATCATAAGCTTCTATTATTACTTTGATAGTGCTCTTATCCAAAGTTGATAGAGGAATTAATGCGAAAGTCTGTGAACCAGAACAGATCATACCTGAACGATTTTCTTCTGCAGTTTCACTGTGTTCTAGGAGGATAGTTTCAGTGGCAATCTTTCCTTCTTTCAATAATCTCCTAGCATGATTTAGTAAATTAAGTTCAGAGATTCCTCCTCCTACAGTTCCACTCACTTCATTTAATGTAGCAAACATCTTTGCCCCTGGTAAGTTTGGTCCAGATCCTTTCTTATCGATTATAACAACAAGTACTGCACTATTTCCTTTTTCCAGAGTATCTAGAACCATTTCCCAAAATTGTTTTTCATTCATAACAAACATCTTTACTTTAGTTTTGATTTATTACTCCAAATCATGAAGATAGAGTAGGAGTTTTTCTGGTGTCAGAGGAGATGAATATTCCCACTCCTTTTCTTTATGAAATGCTCTAGCAGCATTCTTTAGTGCGAAGTAAGTCCCGATTCCATACATAAATGGTGGTTCTCCAATGGCCTTTGATTTCATTACAGCTTCAGGATTATCAGCGTCTTCAAGAAAAGTTACATCAATTTCAGGTGTAAAATGAAGGTCTGGAAACTTGTAAGTTGCAAGAGCACTAGAAAGAAGTTTTCCATTATCATAAACCAACTCTTCAATTGTCATCCAACCGATTCCTTGCAATAATCCACCCTCTGTTTGACCAATATCAATTAGATAGTTTAAACTTTTGCCAGCATCATGAACAATATGCACCTTATCTACAACATATGTTCCTCGAAGACAATCGACTGTTACCTCTGTAACAGCTGTTCCATAAACATGGTAACCAAATGGTCTTCCCTTCTCCTTCTTTTTATCGAAATAGATTCTTGGTGTCGCATAAAGAGCTTGAGCAGAAAGATTTATTCTTTTCGTATAAGCTAACCATATGAGTTCTTCCCAAGTAATATCTACTTTCTTTCCTTCAGAGTAGATAATTTCATCTTTAATGGTTATCAATCCACTACCTAATTTTTCGGAAACCAAATTTCTTAATCTCTCTATTATTTTGGTGCAAGCTATTTCTGCTGCTTTACCATTAAGGTCAGAACCACTACTAGCAGCTGTTGGTGATGTATTAGCAACACGAGTTGTATTTGTGCTTTCAATACGAATTCGATTTATGTTAATCGATAAAGCATGAGCAGCAATTGTCCTGATTTTCATGTTCACCCCTTGCCCCATTTCAATTGCACCAGTGCTAATGCTGACGCTACCATCAGTATAGATGTGAACAAGTGCCCCAGCTTGATTTAGCATTGTGGTCGTGAATGATATTCCAAAGCAAACGGGCATGATAGCTATTCCTTTTTTAGTAAATCGATGTTTCTCGTTAAATATTTCCTGTTTATTCTTCAGTTCTTCATATTTAGAATTTAAAACAACTTCATCAAAACTTCTCTTTATCTGAGACCTTTCAATGCGCATACCGTAAGGAAATTGATCCCCTTCTTCGAGCAAATTCTTTTTTTGTAAAACTGAAATAGGGATATCTGTTATATCTGCAGCATGAGATAATGCGCATTCCATAACAAACATCCCCTGAGGTGCTCCAAAACCCCTGAAAGCTGTAAATGGTGCGAGGTTTGTTTTACAAGGATAAGCTGTTATTCGCACATTAGGTACGTAGTAAACATTAGTTGCATGGAACATAGTTCGTCCAAGAATAGCTGTAGAAAGGTCAGCACTTGCGCCTGAATTCTGATAATAATCAGCTTCAAATGCAAGAATTTTTCCTTCTTCATTGAGCCCTATTTTGTAATCAGTTGAGTAAGGATGACGCTTGCCAGTCATTTGCATGTCTTCAGTTCTGCCTAGAACTAGTTTAACTGGACGACCAGTATGATAGACACCTAAAGCACAAAAGGCAGCCCATGGATTAGCTTGATCCTCCTTACCACCAAAAGCTCCTCCTAGTCTCTTCACATCCACTTCAATTAGGTTCATGTCATAACCAAGGATACGTGCTGTTATTCTTTGAACAAGTGTAGGAGATTGAGTGCTTGAATAAATTGTTATTCTTCCACTTTCACCTGGGATAGCTAAAGCACTTTGAGTTTCAAAATATATGTGTTCTTGTCCTCCAGAATCAGCTCGACCTTCTACTACTGTGGCGCATTTTTTCCATACAGAATCCACATCGCCAAGGGTAAATGTTCGCGAAGGAGCAATTAACGAGCCTTTCTTGGCCGCTTCTCGAGGATCAAAGATTGCAGGTAATTCTTTATAAGTTATCTTTATTTTAGTAAGAGCTTCTCTTGCCTGTTTTTTTGTTTCTGCTAGAATTATTGCAACAGGTTGTCCAATAAAGTCTACCACTTCATCAGCAAGGAGTTCTTCATCTTGTATTACTCCTCCTATCTGATTTTCTCCGGGAATGTCTTTCGCTATTAATATTCTGCAAACTCCTTCAGATTTCTCAGCTTCTGATATATCCAAATTAGCTATTTTCCCATGAGCTATATTTGATGCAAAAACAGCTGCATGTAGCAAGTTCTCGGGTTCAGGTATATCATCAACGAATATTGATTCTCCTCGTGTATGTGGAGGTGTAAGATCATTTTTCATATTAATTCCTCCATTTCAGGAAATAGCTTCAGAAAGTGAGCATAGATTAATTGTTGTAATAGTAAACTCTTGTATTTAGCTGAACCTCTAACATCATCAATTGGACTAATCTCTGTCAGTGCTATTAGTGCAGCTTCCTTTATTATTGATGCATCTATTTTTTTATTCTCAAGAAAGGATGAGGCTTTATCTAAATGCATTGGAATTGGTCCAACACCCCCCGCAGATAAATGAATATCTTTGATTATTTTTCCTTCTAAAGTTAATGAAAGAGCACTGTTGGTACTTGCAATATCAAGATGTTCTCTTTTAGCTACTTTTTCGAACGAAAAAAGTTTCTCATCATTTCTGATTCTAACCCATTCAAGTATTTCTCCTTTTTCAAGGTCTAAAATTTTGTATCCCTTGTAAAAATCTTTGAGTTTGATTATTCTACTTGTTTCACCATTTAGGATACTAATATCTGCATCAAGTGCAAGAAAGTATATTGTTAGATCTCCGATAGGTGAAGCATTTACTATGTTCCCACCAATAGTTGCTTGTTTTCTGATGGGTAGCGAAGATACTGTAAAAAGATGATTCTTTATGTCGAGAACCTTGTTCAAATCTGTAGATAAACGTATTTTTTCTGTGTTTGCCATTGCTCCAACATAAATATAATTCGCATCCGACCAAATATTGGCTAGATTCATCTCTGATAAAAATACAGGATTTTCTATTGATTCATTCTGTACAAGGAGATCTGTCCCTCCAGCGATAAATCTCCCTTTAGTTTGTTGAGGTGTTTTTTTCAACTCTCTCAATCTATCTGCTATATTTGAGAAGTATGAAGGAAGAATTCTAACATCAATAAGAGCTTTTGTCCACTGTTGTTTAGATTCTTTTACTGATGAATACTTGTCTGATAGAAGATTTGCAGCACGGATAATTGAAGCATGTCCTGTACATCTGCAAACATTACCTTCAATAGCTGTAAGAATATTATCATTTTCAAGCTCACTATTCATGAAGTGACCAGTAAGGCTTATAACAAATCCAGGTGTGCAATACCCGCATTGTACTCCTCCAGTATCAACAAGAGTTTGCTGGATAGGGTTCAGCTCTTCCTGGTTTAACCCCTCAATTGTAACCACATGTTTGCCTTCAACTTCTCCAAG
>DAOVRE010000077.1 GCA_030628305.1 Candidatus Heimdallarchaeota archaeon
AAGAATTCGTCTAGCTAAGTCTTCTACTCTATCAAAATCACTCACTAATAGAAAACCTTGAGCTGCTAATGTGAATATCAGAAATGCCGCAAGTTTTCCTTCAAATTCATCAGCATAGGTGGCAATGTGATGATCTATTTCATCAGCAGTTGTCAAAGCCATAGGATAATTTTGTTCTCCATAAAGAAGTAGAAATTCCAAACTAGCTGTAATAAATGCATTTCTGGGAGTTTCTAAAGATTCGCTATATTTTTGTTGAAATTGTAATTTCAAACTAACAATTTTATTAGTCATATGGAGTCTTGAATAAGCATAAGCTCTGTAGAGATAATATTCTGGTCTGGTTAAAGATTCTGTTAGCTTTAGTAGAGATCTAAAATCACGTGTACATATTGCTGCATCAACAGATAAATCCTGCAAATCAGCATTTACAAAATTTATGGTAGAGTGCTCAATGCATGCTTTTGCAAAGCTATTCAATGAATATTTTTCTTGATCTACAGAATCGAGAAGACTTACAATAAAAGGGTCTTCAAACGTTTTTTCATGTCGTATGCTAAACGGAGCAAACATCAACTAATCTCCTTGTTTCATCTGATATCAAGTGGTCTCAACATAAATATGATAGTAACACTCTGAAATTCTAATACTTCATTACTCTAAATATATATTTAAACATTCATTTAGAAACCAGTATACCCCCAACTAAAAACCCCATTGAATCAACATCTAACAGAATTACTTTCTCTTCGTTTCTCTTACTTCACGGATATCGGTCTGTAAAATTTAGGAAAGCCCATGCTATTGATTCTCTAACTTCCTAATTAGTTCAACTAAAGGAAAACTATGAGCAGCAATATTGGTTTCTAAATCATAATATTCAGAATCTTTTACAGCTTTGTGAATATTTAGAGTGATCTCTGCTGCATGTGCTTTGTCTTTTTCTGCAGCAACAAATATACACTTATTGTTGACTTTAGCTAATTGTTCATCTGTTATTCTATACTTTCTTTGTGTTAGCATGGTTTTACGAACTCTACTAGCATTGTAGCTGTCAAAATATCCCCAGTATTTCTTAGCTTGATCTTTCTGACTTCTATCAAGATAGATATATTTAATCACAAATTTTGCTGCAGGTTTAACAAAGAAATTCCAAACAAGGGGAACAGTGATGTATACAAATGGCCATGTGTAACCTGGAACTTCTATACGTAGAACTGGTCCAACCATATAAACTGTTCTAGGAGAAAGAATACCCATACTCATAGCAAGTAAAGTAAAACCAGCTCCATAACTTGAAGCAATCATTAGATAATCTTCTAACATCAAATAATCAATGACTTCTGCAATATCTCGAGCAAAACGCTCTGCACTAAAATCAGGTTTTTTTCTTAATTGAGCAGTATGTTTTTCCCTTGTTTCGATGACATAGACTCTGTGATCTTTCATCATCTCAAGTAAAACATCATCCCAAGCGCTTGGAAGACTACCAAAACCAGGTAATAATACTAATGTATCTTTTATTTCGCCTTCTGGTTCATAATAAAGAACACGGAGAATATCTAAGCCTCTTTCTCCAACCTGAACATTTAAAACAGTGGCAAATTCCTCAAACTTTGAACTCATTAAGAGTTTTGAATATTACTCTTTTTTAAACTTATTTCCAAAACCAACCAATTTAGATATAGAACAGATCTGTCTAAAAATCAAAAATAGTAGTAACTACTTTAGTCTTAGCTGGAAAATCTTGTTTGATTGAGAAAGTTAGTCCATCTTGAATATTTTCTACTTCTGATACAGTAAAAACAAACTTAGCAGTATAAGATTCCTCAGTCATGGAAGCTGGAATGAAACGGATGTAGATTATGCCATTAGCAACTTCAATTAAATCTCCTGAAACAGAGATGACATGCATGGAATCATCCTTTTCATCATAAATTCTTATTTCAAGATTTTGTAAAGGATAGCTTGTATTATTTTCTATATTAAAACTAATTTTCCAAGTATCTTTAAGGGATTTTTTATCAACAATTACTACATTCATTTCAGGTTTTTCAGCAACAATTTTTGGTTTGGGTTTTATTTCTGGTTTTGGAACAATTTTAATCTCAGACTGATTTCCAGATTCAATATTAGCATCTTTCATCTTAATTTCTGTATCCTTTTCTACCTTTGTTCGTGGTTGATATGTAGATTTAATTTTTAGAGCTGAAGGGTTATTTATCCAATTGACAATTGTTTTTATGAATGAATATTTCACAGGATTTAGCAAATATCTTGTAACTCCTAGATCCTGTTGCTTGGTTCTAAGACCTAATATAACTAATTCCCTCACTTGTGTTTTAGTGCCTGGAAAACTATTTTTGAGTTCAGCAGTTACATCTTCTACAGCTTTGATGGTTCTTTTATAAACTCCATAGAACTCTTTGTAGCATGCTACATATTTCTCCCTTGTTTCTTCTTCCCTAGTATTAATAGATCTCAATCCCTTACATGATGAAGCTACTTCTTTGATTTCTTCATCTGTTAGCATTCTTTTGATATTCTTGATAACAAGAGAAATTTCACTTGTAGAAGCCATTAACTCATCTTAAATGAATAGAGAATTCAATATAAAAGCCCAAAAAAACAACTCAGAGGATCAATTTCTTATGATCCCACCATTCTTGAAAAGTTAAACTTTTAGGAGTTTTATTTACTTTTCTTAAATCACGTGCATAATTCAATAATAATGTACCTTTAGCACGGATATAACCTCCAATAGGAGGCTTGAAAATCTGTTGATCATGTTTTCTTCCAACAATCAGATTCTGATCAATTGAAAGGATGTTTTTAGCATCTGTTTCTAGTTGTGTATTAAAATGTACAACCAATCCAGAGCTGGCTGAAAAAACATTTACATCCCCAACAGCTGTAAGATAATCCTTCCCTAAAGCAAGATAAACAAGTTCACATTTTTCTTTAGCAATTCTCTTAACTTCATCTTGTATAGATAAATTTCTAGCCATGATTTGAATATCTTTCTTTGTTTTATTTGTGAAGGAACAATCATAAGGAGGAAGCAGTTCGTATTCATCAACCAATCCAAAACCAGCTGATAAGATTCGGTGTTCAACAGTGCAAAAAAGTCTTAGAACTTCTATTGATTTACGAACAAACTTAGCTTGTTCTCCAGTATATAGATTTCCTGCTTCCAAGCTCAAATTCTGAAATTTCTTTTTAGCAGTTTCCCTCTGTTGGTGGTTATCCAAATTAACACAAGTTGGTTGATCAGGATGAGAAACAGCTTTGAGCTTTCCACAAGAACTAATCACAAGAATTGATGATCTAATTTCACTCATTCTAGCCTTTCTCTCCTGTTTCAAGTAATATTACATATATATTTCTATGATAGGAACTATATTTATATTGTTGTGAAGTTAGTTAAGCTATCTGTGAGAGGATAGACATTGACTCTAAATGACATTCAAAAATCCTTGTTTATTTTTGAAAATAAAAACAATACTGTACAACAGATTTATGATTCACGATATTGTAATTTTTGTGGAGCTTGTATTCACAGCTGCCCCGTAGATGCAATCGAGTATTTGGACCCACAAATAATCGTTAACGATAAGTGTATTCAATGTGGAAGTTGTTTGGAAATATGTTCTCAAAATCAAAAAATAAGGTATTTCAAACCATTAATTGATATTGAAAAAAATGAACGAATTCAAGATATTCATCCAAAAATTGCTGATGTTCCTTTTGGTCGTTTTAAAGAGATCTGGAATGGTTCCTCTAGTTCTAGAAAAACGAGAAATGCAACTATGGCAGGTGGAGTTACCACAAGTCTATTGTATACTGCTTTATCAGAAAATGTAGTTGATGCTGTTCTTATTCCAGAATTTACTGAAAACAAACAAAATCCTAGAGGGAAGTTAATTGCAAATCCAGAAGAATTACTTCAATCCGGAGGAAGTAAATATTTACCTACTCTTTCTTTAGATAGACTAGATGAAATTGCGAATAACCAAGATATAGATAGAATAGCAATTACAACATTACCTTGTCAAGCATATGTGATAAAGAAAATGTTTCTTGACACTCAATATGAGAAACTTATTAAGAAGATCCATTTAGTATTAACATTGTTTTGTGGGAGTGGTATTCCCTATAGAGATGATGTGGAATTCTTTCTGAAAACCAAAGGAGTTACAGAAAGTTTGTCAGAATTGAAAGTGATTCGAAAAAGAGTAAGAAAGATCTGGCGAATTAATCCTCAAGACATTGAAAGATATATCTTTATCACAAAGGATGGAAAGGAAGTAAGTATCTCTTCTAGAAGAATTCTAGGATGCAAAACTAAACCTAATTGTAGTACAATTTGTCCTGATTATACGGGTTATTTTAGTGATATTTCAATTGGAGCGTCCCACATATCTACAAATGTAATTATCGCAAGAACAGAAAGAGGAAGAGAATTAGTTGATTTGGCAATTGAAAAGGAATTTATCAAGACAAAAAATTTCTCGAAAATTAACAACTTCTTAATTAATTTCATGGGCAAAAATAAAAGGAATCTAACAAGAAAGTCATATCTCGAATTTTTCAAAAAATTAAGTCAAACAAGCAGTACTAAAATGTGAAAAAATATTTAAAGAGCTACTTTTTCAGGTTATTGTTACTCTTCATTTTTTCGTTGCTGTTTGTATCGTTCTTATCGTTCTCTTTTTCTTTAAAATCAGAGTCAACTTCAATGCCATCTTCTTCTTCAACTGCTTTCTCTTCATCAATTAAACTTTCGAAAACTCCATTTTGTTGATCTTCTTTACCAACTTCACCCGCTCTATGAATAGCCCATTTAACTAAAAGGGGTCCAATCATTTCAACAATTATAATAGTTCCTGTGACAACTGTAAGAACTATCTCTGCTTGTTCTTCGAAAATTGTCCCAACAAATTCTTCATTAATATATACTGCTAAACCTAAAGCTATTCCTCCTTGCGTTAGTAAACAAAAACCTATGTTACTTTTAATTTCTTTTGGTAATTTTGTGATTCGTGCTGCAAAGTTTGCAAAACCTATTTTTCCTACTACTCGTCCAATTAGATATATTGAGCCTACAATTCCAATGTACTTAACATAAGCAAAATCCGTTTTAAGCCCAACTAGGATAAAGAAAAAAGCTATAATAGGAGAGCTCAATTTTGAGATTTCTTGAAAAATCATTTTTGTTTCTTTTTCCTTTTGTCTTGCAAATGACATTATTATTAATCCTAAAAACATGGTAATGAGAATAGCAGATGTTCCTATGAACATAGACAAACCAATTAAAGCAATCAAGGCACCAATTGTTACTTCTAGAATTTCTCCATGATGTCTTACGCGTTTTATAGCCCAACTGATAGCAATACCTGCAAATAAGCCTATTGCAATAGCCAAAATAACTTCCTTTGAAAAATCTAACACAACAGAAGCTCCACTGAATGTTTCTCCAGGTAATTGACTTTTGGTAACTTGAGTTGTTACCTGAACTAGAATGATTGCTATTATATCATCAATAGCCAAAATGAAAAGAATAGCTTGTGTTAAAGGACCTTTAGATTTATACTCCCACAGGACTTCTACTGTAGCTGCGGGAGCTGTTGCACTTGCCAAAGCTCCAAGAATAAAGGCAAAGCTCCAACTTAGATTTGTTAAAAAACCAACTAGAAGTGAGACTAATAGAAATGAGCCTATGCTTTCTGAAAAGAGAATGAATAAAATCTTTTTATCTATTTGCTTGAGTTTTTCCCATGATAACTCAGCTCCTATATTAAAACCTATCAATCCTAGAGCTATTATAACAACGAAAGGCATAAGATCGTCAATAGTATTAAAGGAAATGAATTCAAACCAATACCTATTAGGTAAGCTTATCAAAATCCCAACAATAATAAAACCTAATACCTGTGGAATTTTTAGTTTTTTAAATAGAAATGTGCTTATAAAACCTACTACCAATACTGAGCCTATTTGAAGAATAATTAAGCCTATTTCCGGAATAAGCATATGTATATTGCTAAAATATTATCTATTTTAATACTTTCTTTAGTTATACTTATTATTTTTCGTTGATTATTATTAGTATTTATCTATGCTTTTCTATCTCGTTTGAGCACCAATTTAAATAAAAGTAACTTTGGATGATCAATCTTCATCCTTTACACCTATTTCAGCTATTTGTTTTTCTTCTAGTATCTTAGTTAATTCCTGCTCTTCCTTCTTTTTATCGCGAAAAACAAAATTAAGAAGTAGTGGCGTCATAATGACTGTCACAAAAACAAGCATAATTGCTCTAGTGTAAACATTTGAATTAAATATACCAAGTTGAACATCAATTCCGGTTATTACAAGTACAATTTCAGCTCTTGGAGACGTTCCTACAGCTATTTTTACTGCAGAATAATTGCTAAAAACCATGATTTTTGAACCGGCAAAAGTCCCAATACCTTTAGAAAGTATAGCTATAAAAATAACTAGTACCATAATAAAAGAGATTCATCCAGAATACTAAAACAAGGAGTTGTTTCAATAATAGTTGGAACTTTGAGTATTGAAAAGTCTCCAGCTTTTATTTCTTTAATTTTGGAAATGAAAATCTCAAATAAGATTTCCATATAAAAGTATTAGTGAGTGATGAATAAACAAAGCTTACTGAACTTTAATCTAGCGTATAAAAGGGGAAATTACACTTGTTATAGCTGTAATAGGTTTAGTAACTGGACAATATGTTATTAATAATGTGTTTCAATTAGCAGGAGATTTCTATTCAATTGTGATTTTACTAGTTCTAGTAATTGTTTTCTTAACACTATTATTAGTAATACTATCATCTGGAAAAACAATAAAGAAATAGACAAGATTCTTTTTCTAAATTTCCTCTTCTCTTTTTAAGAGATATCGGTCAGAATAATGTTTAATCATCTCTTTAGCAGAATCATAATCTAAACTTAACTTAGGACCCCAGATGGATTTGGCTTTTTCCAATTTTTTCATTAGCATCCCTAGTTTTAAACCTGTTAAAGTATTTCGTGTATAAAGTTCATTCGCTTCAAAATGAATTA
>DAOVRE010000262.1 GCA_030628305.1 Candidatus Heimdallarchaeota archaeon
AACTAGTTTATGTGTAAGATCATCTTCTGACCTAATACCATTTTCTAACGTTATGCTTGGACGAACACTTACAGGAGGTACTGGTAAAACCTTCAGTATCATCCATTCGGGACGAGCAAATTGTGGATTAATTCCTAATAGCCTGCAATCATCTTTAGCCGCATCTTTATCCTTAGTATCCTCACCTTTGCTGCTATCTTTAGTATCCTCATTGCTTTGACCAATATCTTCAAACCAACTATGAATATCCGATGGAGAAAGTTTATTTGTCTGTTTCTGACCAGATTCTGTTTCTACCTCTTCATAATAAGTTGTCGGCTTTTCAAGTCTGATTTTGTTTTGTTCTTCTTTACAATATGAACAAGAAGTCTTTTTAGCTGCTTTTTTTAGTACTTCTTCAATAAGGTCATAATCAGGAACACCCCATTGGTCCTCATACTCGTCCATTTTGTCAATAATTTCCTTGATTTCAGCGGGTTCAAGGAGAATTCTGTGACAAGCACGACATGTAGCCCTAAGAACCTTATAGATAAGTTTGTTATAACCAACATGAATAACAGGGCGAGAAAGTTCGATATGACCAAAATGACCAGGACAACTCCCTACTCTAGCTCCACATGTTTTACAGCGTTGACCAGGATCAATGGTTCCCAAGGATCCATCCATCAAACCAGTGGCAACAGGAGTACCATCTGCATCGTAGGTGTCAGGAGTAATAATACGTTCAACTGAAAGCTTTCTGACAGTATTTGGGTTAAGTAATCCAAACCGAATTCCCTTTATAGTTTTATAGCTATCTGAGCTCATTCTATTTTCCTCAAAAAATTGTAGAATCTCTACACTAGTCACGTGACTTTACAACACGGCTTCTAGTAATTGATAAAAACCTTTTGATTCCAAACCATTTACAAAGCTGAGATTCTGTTCTAGATGCGTTTGGTCATTTGGAAAGGAAATCTGTAAATCCTCATAATTTATTAAGTGCTTAAAGAATTATTAATCAAGAACATGAAATCAAGAAAAAGACTATAGTGATATTTATGATAATTGATGGAAGAAAGTTTTCACAAGAATATACAGATAAAATACTCAAACCTCGTTGTGAAGTTATCAAAGAAAAATACAATAAAGTGCCAAAATTATCTACCATACTTGTGGGTGAAGATCCTGCTTCAGAATCTTACCGTAGAATAAGAGAGAAGTTTTTTGCAAATCTTTGTGTTGAATCGGATGTTCTTAAGCTCTCTGAAGAAGCAACAGAGGAGGAACTTCTAGATATAATAAATAAGCAAAATAATGATGATAGTATTGATGGAATACTTGTCCAATTACCTTTACCTAAACATATAGACGAGGATAAAGTTATAGAGAGTATTTCTCCAGATAAAGATATTGAAGGTTTGTCCCCTAGCAATGTTTATGCATGGACAAAATCTACACCCAACTTAATTCCCGCAACTGCTTTGGGAGTTCTTGCTCTTTTGAAGCACTATCAAATACCTTTACATGGAAAACATGCTGTGGTAGTTGGAAGAAGCATGATAATAGGAAAACCTGTAGCTCATCTTCTTTTACGAGAACATGCAACTGTAACAGTATGTCATTCAAGGTCAAAACCACTTAAGAAGTATACTAAGAAAGCCGATATACTCATTGCAGCTGTTGGTCGTGCTCATCTCATTAAGAAAGGTATGGTGAAAAAGGATGTTGCTATAGTTGATGTAGGAGTTAATTTCGAGGATGGTAAGCTGATGGGAGATACAGAATTTGATGACTTGAAAGATAAAGTTGCATATATTTCTCCTGTTCCTGGTGGAAGCGGACCGGCAACTGTAACCATGTTAGCAAGTAATTTACTTCTAGCTTTTGAGCTTAAACATGCAAAGGATAATATTGAACTTCAGAAGTGTCTGAGAGAATATTATGCCGACTATAAAGCAACAGGAGACAAAAATCCATGTATTTAGTTCAAGAAAACTATTTAGAGGATAGAATCTAGACTTTAACAATGAAAGAGCCTACACTCAGTACCACAATTGAAGTAGATGGGCAAGAATATCAAATAATTGCAGTCTTTTTGGAAAATGCAGTTTCTATTTTTATTTATGAGGAAACTCCCAGGCTAGGGACTTTGGCAATATCAGTACCAGGTACAGATATCATGCAAGCTTCAACACTTTATGTCACTGGTTCGTCAGATGCACACTTTGTGAGAATGTTAGGTGAAAGGTTTGCATCACGAATTCAAAAGTTAGTTCTCTTGTCTATAAGTCTGAAAGAAGTTTCAAGTGAACTAATCCTGAAAATAATGCAGCAAACAGAACAACTTCTTTTTGAAGAGAAAAATGAAAAAGAGTAAAGGGAAAAGAACCCTTTTGAGATTATTTTAGTATAGATAAATCTGGATATAATGGGAACTGTTTTGTAAGCTCTAAAATCTCTTCTTTAACTTTAGCGCATACTTCTGGGCTTCCCTTTGCCTTTATAACTGTTGAAAGACCTTCTGCTATTACTTTCATTTCTGATTCTTTCATTCCTCTAGAGGTTATAGCTGGGGTTCCAAGTCTTAAACCTGAAGGATTGAAAGGACTTGAAGGTTCATAAGGTACTGTGTTTTTGTTTAGAGTTATACCTGCTTCATCTAAAGCTGTTTGAATTAAACCTCCTTGTCCAATTAGATCTTCAGGACGCAAGTCAATGAGAATAAGATGGTTGTCTGTTCCATTTGTAACAAGTTTTATTCCAAGAGCCATTAATTCATCTGCTAATACTTTTGCATTTTTAACAATTTGCTTTGCATAATCTTTAAACTCAGGTTTCATAGCTTCTGCAAATGCTACAGCTCTTGCTGCAGTAGAATGATCATGAGGTCCTCCTTGCAAACCTGGAAACACTGCTGAATCTATCAATCGTGCTAAACTAAATGGTTCACCTGCCTTTGTTTTCTTATTCGGATGGTGTATTTCATGTAATCTATCTTCAGTCTTACACATTATGATTGCACCTCGCGGTCCTCTAAGACTTTTGTGAGTTGTAGTTGTTACAACATCTGCATAAGGTATAGGACTTTCATGTGCGCCACCTACAACCAAACCTGAAATGTGAGAAATATCTGCAAGCTGGTAAGCATCAACTTCTTCTGCAATCTCTTGGAAAGCCTTGAAGTCTATTTTTCTGGGATATGCGGTTAAACCAGATATAATCATTTTTGGTTTTTCTTTTCTAGCTAGCTCATGGATAACTGCCATATCTAGCATTTCTGTCTCTTTATCAACATCATAACTAGTACAAGAATAATTCTTACCAGAGAAGTTTACATGACTTCCA
>DAOVRE010000110.1 GCA_030628305.1 Candidatus Heimdallarchaeota archaeon
AGATAAAAAGCAGAAAAATAGTTCGTTCTAAGCCTGAAAAAATAGCAGACATTCTTTCTGTGAAGCAAGCTAACGATTTATACCGCGCAGCTTTAAGTTCAGCTCTTGGCAAAGACATACTCAAAGAGAAGAATTTTTCAGTTGTTCTAGATTGTGCACTCGGTCCTATGAGTGAAGTCTTTCCAAACATTTTAGCAGAAATAGGATGTAATGTTTTAACTCTAAATGCTTTCAAACCAGAAGGGATACCTGAATCTCTCCCCAGTCCAAACTCCTTATCGATTCTGTCCAGAACTGTAGTTGCTGCTAAAGCTGATCTCGGGATAGCTTTTGATCCTAGTGGTTCTAGAGTGATATTTTTTGATGAGAATGGTAAAATTATAGATACACAGAAAATTGCGGCTATTTTGATTCAGAACAAAATGATTGGAAGAGACAAAGGAACTGTTGTTCTATCTGAAACTATGTGGCCACTAGAGGATTGGTTGGAGAAAAACAATATTTCAACCATATATGCACATGATTCTCCGGGAGAAACTTCAAGAGCTATGCAATTTCATAGAGCTCTTTTTGGTGCAACTGCTCAAGGAAATTATATACATCCAACTATATCCAATGAATCAGAGCCATTTGCCTCAACTCTGTATTTACTTTCCACTTTTGCTCGTGATGATAAACACAAGTACATCTCGACCTTTATTGAACAGTGGGATGTCCTTAACAAAGAATTCACCGAAGAAAAAAATTATAATCTACTTTCTAAAGCTAAAGAGTTCTTTGAGGAAATATATGAGAAATATATGGAAAACAGAATTGTCAACACTCTTTATGGGTTAAAAATAGTCTATGGAGAAAGAAAGAGCTGCCATATCTTTACTACAATAATCCCTGACCGTGTAACAGTTAGAGCATGTGCTGAAAAACAAGAGGATAGGGAAGAAATCATGAGAAAAACGCTCGAAATAGTAGAATCTGTAGATCGTGACATACATGAAAAAAAGTAAGAATGGGGATAAAGAGAACCAATTCTATTGTTTAAAATGCGGAAAGAAAATTGAACAAAATAAGGATTATTGTTCAGTATGTGGTCTGGATTTTGATTTAAGAAGATGCTACCCCCACAATTTATTGTGAAGGATTCTTCTACTCTTCACAAAATTAAAGAATAGGTTTTATCAGTATCAACTAATGACAATTGGATACTTCTCATTAGTTTTGCATGGGCATTTACCTTATGTCTTAGGTCACGGAGTTTGGCCACATGGTGAAGTGATGCTTTACGAAGCAGCTTTGGAAACATACTGTCCTACGTTATCTCTTTTATCAGATTTTGTTGAAAAAAAAGGTTATTCCAACATGCTAACTTTGGGATTAACTCCTGTTTTAACAGAACAATTATCAGATAATCGTTTCAAAGCAGGTTTTTTAGATTATCTTGATGAAAGAATCGACGTTAGCAACAAAGATACAGATGAATTTCAAGCATCAGGTAATGATGAATTTGCTAAATTGTCCAAAAGATGGTCTCAGCTATATAGTTCTGTTAGAGAACAATTCACAGAACGATTCAATCAGGATCTGGTTGGAGGATACAGGTCTTTACAAGATAAAAAGGCAATTGAGATTATAACAAGCGGGATTTCCCATGGTTATCTGCCCCTACTAGGTAAGGAAGAGACAGTTTATGCCCAAATACGAGCTGGGCAAGAAATTTATAAGAAACGATATGGAAGCCATCCGTCAAAAGGAATCTGGATACCAGAGATGGCTTATCGTCCTGGTTACAATTGGAAAAACCCTATAACTGGAGAAGAGTTTGAAAGGAAAGGAATCGAACATTATTTGAGTTTGAACGATGTCAAATACTCAATTCTTAATACTCCTTTACTTAATGAAGGAAAAAGTATTGGAAAGAATATTGAAGAAGCTGAAGTGATTCAACAACTGTGGAAAAGGTCAGAAAATAGAACGAAAATTGAACAAAAAAAAGATCTTTCTTATTACCAGCCTTACTATTTAGCAAAAACAAAAGAATCTTCTAGTGAGACAGCAATATTTATCCGAGATGATAAAACAGGAGCAATTGTTTGGTCAGGAGAAATAGGTTTTCCAGGCGATGAGCATTACTTAGAATTCCATAAAAAGCACTTTCCATCTGGAAATAGATATTGGAGAGTAACAGGAACTCAAGTTGATTTAGGTGAGAAAAAAGTCTATAATCCAGAAAAAATTGTCGAAAGACTTGATGAGAACTCCTCCTATTTCGTTGGAATCGTCAAGGAAACTTTAGTTAAGTTTCATGAAGAAAACTCTTACCTTGGGATAATTGTGAGTCCCTACGACTTCGAGCTGTTTGGTCATTGGTGGAATGAGGGGGTGGGATTTTTGGACAGAATTATCCAAACATTTCAAGAAGATGAAGAAATTTCAACAATCACAACAGGTAATTATCTGTCGAAATTTCCTTCTTCAAAGAAAACAATTGTATCATTACCTGAGGGTTCTTGGGGAAGAGCAAATTTCCATTGGAATTGGATAAATCCGGAAACTCTATGGTGCTGGAAAAAAATCTATGAATGCGAAAATATCTATCTCCAAACAATCAAGCTATTTCGTAAGAATAAAGGGAAAGATGAAATCTTAAAAAGAATATTAAATCAGATGGGAAGAGAACTATTTCTTTTATCAGCATCAGATTGGGAATTCCTGATTTCAACATATTCTGCTAGAGATTACGCAGAAGCGAGGATAAATACTCACTATAATAATTTCAAAGAGCTCCTCAGTATGTACAATCTTAAAATGGATTCACAAACAATAAACATTGCGTTTTTAGAAAAATTAGAAAAAACAGACAATATTGCAGCAACTGAAGATGTTTATGAGTGGTTTGAAATACCCTTATAAAACAACTCATTTCTTTGCTAAAGCTTTTTCGTAAACCTTCTGCCACTTTTTAGCTACTTTCTTCCAGGAGAAATCTAATTCCATGATTCTCTTAGTCAGTTTTTTCCAAGTATCAGGCTCTTCATAATATATTTTTACAGCTCTTTTAACAGCCTTAAGGAAGTCTTTTTGAGTGCTTTTCTCAAAAGCAAACCCGTATCCTTCTTTTGTTTTAGGATCGAAATCTTTGACTGTATCAGAAAGGCCTCCAGTCTTACGAACTACAGGAACTGTTCCATAGATCATTGAATATATCTGATTTAAACCACAAGGCTCGTATTCTGAAGGCATCAGAAACATATCTGAAGCTGCTTCAATTTGATGTGCAAGAACATTATCAAACATGATATTAATAGAGCAATCATCTGGATATTGTTTCTCTTTCTTCTTGAATTGTGTCTCTAGGGTTTTGTCACCAGTACCTAGCAAAATAATTTGAACACCAAGTTCCATCATTTCGTCAAACTTTTTGAGAATTAAGTATAAACCTTTTTGAGTGGCTAAACGTGTGATTATGCCTAATATAGGTTTGTCATTCAATTCCATGTTTAATTTTCCTTGCAAGTAGCTTTTGCATTCAGCTTTTCCTTTAAGATTTCTTGAATCATAATTCTTGACAATAAGAGTATCAGTTTTAGGACTCCATATTGATAAATCCACTCCATGGACAATTCCATAAAGATCATCTTTACGAGTTTTAATGATTTTTTCAAGCCCAAAACCGAATTTTTTAGTTTGGATTTCTTCTGCATATTTTGAACTGACTGTTGTCACAATTGTTGAATATACTATACCAGCTTTCATGAAATTTAGTTTTTTGTTAAAACCTAGTAGATCTTCATTTAAGTATAATTCTGGTATATTAGCCTCTTTGACGGATTCAAAAGGATAAATGCCTTGATAACCTATGTTATGAATTGTGTAGATGGTCTTTGTATTTTTGAACAACATGTTTTCTGAATAATCTGTTCTTAAGTAGAAAGGTAATAGACCAGTATGCCAATCATTAGCATGAATTATATCAGGTGCAAAATCCAGGTTTTCAAGAATTTTGAAGACAGCTTTGGTGAATGTAATAAATCTCATTGGACTGTCTTTATAATCAATGCCATCAGTATCGACATATATTCCTTCACGATAGAGATAATGATTTTTAACAAAATAAACTGGAACTTTTGATTTTGGAATATATGATATAAATAAATCAAATACTTCTTCTTTATCTCCTACTTTTGCTAAATTGTTCTCTGATACCAATTTGATTTTATGTTTTTCTGTGTCAATACTCTTATACAAAGGTGTAATGATTAAAACTTCATTACCTAAATCACTTAATGCCTTTGGAATAGCCGATGAGACATCAGCTAATCCACCAGTTTTTGAAAAAGGTACGACTTCAGCAGTTATGAATGCTATTTTCATTTTATTTCCCTACGTTTGTTAGTATTTGTTCTATTTTTTGAATAATTTCATCTGATTCTTTTAAAATCATTTGTTTTAAGTCATCTTCTAGCTCATTTGCCATGCTATCTAAGACAATACGTTGATAGTTTAATCCAACAAGTACCAATTCTTCTCTATAGAATCCAAGTTCCATTTTTAAACCTGAAGCCCACCAAAGTTGGCATGAATAATGTGCAGCTTGGTAATCGTCCACCCATGATCCACTATCTATCTTTTCTTTGGCTTTTTCAAGTAACTTCATGTGTTCAAGTAGTAATTGATGCACTGCGTTATTTGGATGGTTCCACAAAGGAAGATGATTTTGTTTCTGATAATCTTCATCAGAAGTTGACCAAGAAGTGAAATATAGAAAATCTATAGGTGTTGATATATTATAGTTAATTTGAAACTCTGTCAAAGTGATTGTTGAAACCTTATTCGCTATCTCAAAGAAGAAGTTATAATAGTTTGAATGGTGTTCTCCAAAAGTTTCCAAATCCATAGCTAACACCACTGGCAGTTTATCAAGTTTCTGAGTGCGAGATATTTCATTTTCTAATTTTGTAGCATCTCTCTTATAGTAATCAAAAGAGATTCTGTTACTAATAAGCTTATTTCGTTTTAGAATGAAGATTTCTTCTCCGTTATCTAATTGGTATATTCCACCGTAAGTTACATTAAGAGAATTAGCGGCACTTATCATGATCTTGAACCCTTCATTTATGATAATTGGTATATTTTCTGGATTCAAAGCTAATTCTGGTGGGAAAAAAGCTGTGGGTGGTTTACCAAAAATACCTGCAACAGCAATATTCTGTTTTTTTATCTGATATGTTTGGTCTTCCTGTCTAGTTAAAGGTAAAATTGGATGATAAAAAGCTGAACCCATCAATTCTATCTGATTGTTATCTTTTGCTTTTTCAATCAATTTAACTATTTCAGGATATTCCATTGTTAATTTTTCTAACAAACATCCTGCGATATTTAGAGAAATTTTTACTGAAGGATTATCTAGAAGATTTTCAAAAAAAGGCTTGTAGCACTTTTCGATAATTCTTTCAAGAACCTCTTTTGATTGAGTGATAGGTTGATATGCGTGAAGAATGAATATGACGGTGGATTTCTCGTTGTCTGCCATTAAAAGCATCCTCAGCTTTTAGGAATTATGCCTTTATCTATTAAGCTTTGTCTCATGACTTGTGCAGTTGCTTCAGGGAACATTGTTGCTATACGATAAGTTTCCATTTTTTCTGCTCCTCCAATTCTTTGTATGCTGATAATGTCAATCAACATATGCATTCCTGAATCATATCCTTCATTTTCTTGTCTAATCAAAATGTTTCTATCTTGAAGTAGATGCATGTTTGCTGGTGCACTTTTTATGAATTCATCTAAAGCGATGTTAGCTTTTACAAGCACGTCAGCTAAAGTTCTAAGCTGACCATCATCAAGTTCTGTGAATCTTGACGTATGCTCTTTAGGAATCAGTCTTATCTGTCCATCTCTTTCCGGAGAAAATGCAGTAAAAACAAACCATCCTTCATTTTCATAAACAATTCTTTCTTCTACTAGAAGATTTTGACCTATAGGGTCTTTAACATCTTTTCTAGATTTAGCAATAGCACATGCAAGACAGTACTTTTCATCTTTCATTGCTTTTTTGTGGAATTCTGGAACACTAAGAAAACCTAAAGATGTCCATCCATGACCTATATTG
>DAOVRE010000249.1 GCA_030628305.1 Candidatus Heimdallarchaeota archaeon
AGGAAATAAAGACGCATGTACTGCCTTCTTATCACAAATAGGCATCACGATGAAAGATCAAGATGATGAGTGGAGAACCATCGCATCCTTGGACTCTGATGAGACGAAAAAATTGAACGATGGTCTTGTTTCAATTCTCGTGGAGACTGAGGACATAAATAAGCTAATAGGACCAATATATATAATTGAAAATGAATCAAAACACAACCCAACTCGGAATGTTGAGGAATTTTTATGGTTGTTAGAAGGTGCGTGTCAAATAGGCAAATTTGGTTTAGCTTTAGCTGTTATTTTAGGCGATAGAGAGGATCGATTTAATCAGCTTGAAAGTGACTTGAGTGATTATCATGGTAGAGCAACACTTGCAATAGATAAAATAACTAAGAAACCAGAGATAATTGAAGAGAAAAGGTTCTATCGTATAATAGATGGAGATAATGTTTTGGATACGGAAACAGCGCCAACCATAATTAAAGCCCTTGTTAAAAGTAAGACGATCCCCATAGATGTCCCAGTAGTAGCATCTCTCAACCATAACGAAGAGACTTATCTTTTTGTTCATGAATCATCTTTGCAACAACAAAAAAAGGGAATAAAATTACACGATGTTTTCCTAGAAGCTAAAAATGACAAATTGATTATGAAATTATCTAGAGAAGGTGATTTCTTCGAAGTTAGTATTAAAACAAATAATTTTTCTGATTTAATGCAAAACATTGAAGAATCCCTTGAATATCATCACGAAGGAACCAAAGAAAAGAGAGAGGAAGAAAAAATTTCAGAATCCTCAAAGAAGAGACAAGCATCCAAGAAAAAAACAGATTAAAATAAGAAAGAGGATTGCAAGTTAAACACAGAGTAGAGATGAATATCATGAAACTAGAATCGACACAGGTTCAGATTACAATAAGCTGTATAAATCCGGAATTAGCAGAAATTATTGTAAAGGGATTAGAGCCCGAGAATGCTTTGCTAGATGATGATACAAAAATAATAATGAAGAGAGACGGAAAAAATGTTAAAATCAGAATAGAATCCATAGCAGAGATATCATCAATACGATACACATTGGATGATATTCTAAATACGATTTCTACAATAGAAAAGGTGTTCCTATCTACCAGCAAACTTGAAGAGCAATAGTTGGTCTGAATAGAGAAATAAGTTATTGACAACGTTAAAAGAAATAGTCTTCTTAATCATAATATTTAAAACCAAACCAAAGAAGAATGAAACAACTTACAGAGGTTAAATTATTGTCATCACGAAAATCCACACGTAAAAGTAGAAGCAAAATTGTAGATAAGTGGAAAGAAAAATCTTGGTATCAAGTAATGTCACCTGGATACATTGTAGAAAAATCTCTAGGTGAGACACCTGCAAGTGATCCGGAATTATTACCGGGTAGAGTTATTGAAATGGCAAAATTAGGGGTCTTAAAGGACATGTTCAATGACATCAACCTAAAAATCAGGTTCAGAATTACAACTGTTGAAGGTAATGTATGTAGAACCGAATTTGCTGGACATGAAGTTGCAAAAGAGCAAATAAGATCCCAAATTCGCAGAAATCGGTCTAAAATCGAATCAATACAAAATATTTCCACAAAAGACAGAGCAAGATTAAGAGTGTCTTCTATTGTAATTACTCCTATGAGATGTGGAACCAGTACACAAAAGATTGTAAGGAAAACAATTGGAGATCTTATCAAAGTCAGAGCTAGAGAGCAAATGTTCACAGATTTTGCTAAAAACATGGTCAATGGGGATATTGCTAAAGAAGTCCAAGAAGCAGTTAACAAGATTTTTCCTGTAGTTTTGGTTGATATAAGAAAAAGTAAAGTACTTACTTTGCCTACAGCATAACTAAAGATTACTGCCAAATAACTCGCTTTATTTTGCAGCTGAGAATATTTTTATTATATCATTGTTTTGAAGCTCATAATCAGCGCCGATTCGTCTTCCTGATGGAGCTAGTTGTGCATGAATGAAATTACTAGCAAAATCTGTATGTATTTTACCTGCAAATTCAATTGCTGTGGTTCCTCTTGGTACTAGAAAAGCATCAGGAAGGACATTCCCCGCTTTATCTGCTAATTTACTAGTATCTTCAACTGGGTAAACAACAATCATATCTAGCAGGTTAAAAACTACATGAGACAAGATGGTTTGTACACCAGTTGATCCATATTTCTTGAGAAGGTTTTTGTCAATTTTTTCCAAAAGTATCTTCTTTTGTTCGCCTAATTTTTCTTCGTCAACTATTTGATATTCTGAATCTCCAAGATTATAAGAAATGGTATTCCTTTCTTGCTCGGTTCTTAAGAACACTTCTGCAAGAGCAGCTACAGGGAATACATCGATGGAGAGTTGTTCTTTAAGTTTATTTAGGTTTTCTTCCGCTTTTGGCTGATCTATTTTGTTAGCAACGATAACCATTGGCTTAGCTTTCTTTCTCATAGTTGTCACCAATTCTGCCAAATTTTCATCCCATGTTGAAGGATCATCATCTAGTATACCCACTTCACGTATAGCTTCAGAAATTACATGTTTGTTTATAGCTAAACCAGTTAGTTTTTCATGAAGAAGTTTTGATAAACGTAATTTTTCTGCCATAGCTTTTTTCTTCATAATCCCATAATCGCGTTGAATAATTGCTAGAATCCATGCATCAATTTCTTTATCCAAAAACTTGATATCCTCCATTGGATCCCAGCTTCCCTTATCAATTGGGTTCCCTTCAGAATCAAGAGAACCACTGGCATCAACAATATGGAGTAGAACATCAGCTTGACGTAAATCATCAAGGAATTTATTTCCCAAACCCCTTCCCTCAGATGCTCCTGGAACTAATCCTGCAACATCTAAAATCTTGACAGGAAGGAATCTAATACCATCTTTACATATAGAATTTATTGGGTTATCTTCGACATTATGAATCTTACATGCACAAGGACTGCGGACATAAGCTGTACCGCGGTTCGGTTCAACTGTCGTAAATGGATAATCTCCAACTTTTGCATCAACCATAGTCAGAGCATTGAGAAATGTGCTTTTCCCACAACTTGGTTTTCCTACAATACCTATTAACATTAGATGAACGTAATCTTAATCGAATAAAGGTTTTTTGCAAAAAAGGACTATTTGAGTTTCTTAATCAAAGTATTATATCTCAACCTTTTTTAGACAATTAATAATCACTGAATTATGAAAAACGATAACCCTGAAGACACTAGTAAAGGTAGGGTTGAAGGGGAAATTGAAGATGAAGAATTTGAGGATGTGTTTCCTGCACTTTTCCGCGAGATTAAAGATGGTGAAAAAGGCATTCTAAAAGAGGAACAGCGTACTAGTGCTGGTTCAAAAAACACAAGAAAATTCAGAGGGCACACACCTGGTGCAATAGATTTCATCTGTAGATGTAAATCAGATCAGGAGGCTGAAGAGATCATAAATTACTTATTGAGGAAAGGAGAAATAACAGAAGAGCGCGCAAATAGTCTCAAAAAGCAACTTCAGGAGAAGGGTCTTGAATACTTTGGAGAACACAGAACTCCAGGTCATTATGAACGATCTTAATTTTTTGTTTGAACACCAATTATTCTATCAATTTTACAATAA
>DAOVRE010000276.1 GCA_030628305.1 Candidatus Heimdallarchaeota archaeon
ATGGAACATCATCAAGAACAGAGAATTTAGATTGTATTTTCAGTAACTCTATCTCATTTACAAAATTATCGTAACTTTTTTTCCTTACCCATCCCCAGATCGTAAACATTTTTTCGTCTGTTCGACCTTTCTCCTCTAATGTTAGAAGATAGATTTCAGTTTTTATTGAGTCAATGTAGAAGACAATTTTCTCAGCAAAATCTGTTAAATACCCTTCTAATTCTTGCTCTATTTTTTCCAGTTCAGAATTTATCATGGAATAAAAATCGCTTACAGTTGTGGAAGAGGTATAATCTTCAGTAGTTTTGAGAGAAGATAAGTCTAAATTTGTAGGTTCAAAGTAATTTTGTTCAAGAAGTTCTTCTACGTTTTCTTTGAAATCTGATAAGGAAATGCAAATTATTGTTTTTGTTTTCCTTCCTTCAGTGGCAATACTCCAAAAGAATATCTTACCACCAGTAATTTCATTCAAATAAAAACGAAGTATTTCTTCATAGGATGAAGGAATCTCACCATAAATAGTAAATGTCCTTGAATTGGAAGATAGAAGATCAAGTGTAAATTTGTCTTTCTCAATTTGACGTTTGAACTTGTTTAAACCTGCAAGAATGCGTTCTTCTTTTTTCAATTGCTTGTATTTAGCAACTTGAGTTGACATTTTTTCTTCGTATTGACTAAGAAAAGATTCTATCTTATTCCGTAGTGTTGAAATGTCTAAGGTTGTCTCAAAAGATTGTTCCTCTTCTTTTGCAAGTTCGTCAAAAGGTATTTCGATTAAATTGCCTATCTTTACCAAGCGTAAGAAATAATTTTCAAGGTTATCTTTCAGTTCTTGAATTCTTGCTTGCTCCTTTGGACTTTGAGGATCGACTATAATCTGGTCATAGTTATCTAAAGTAACAATTTTCCTAAGTAAATTTAAGGTATTGTCCTTTGGAACCTGTATTTTGGATAAAACGACTTTTGCCATCTATTTGACACCAATAGCTACTGTAATCACGAATAGAGAATTTTCACAGATTTTAAAATGTTCCTCTGTGGCAGAAGAAATCAGAAATAGTAATTCACCTAGCAAATAACTAAATGGTTCATATAACAACTTAACAATTACAAGAAAGAAGTTAGGAAAAACTGGAAAAAAGAAGAAAAAAAGAAGAAAGCTTTTTGGTACGTTAATTCTTATATTTCTTGAAAGCTATCATGGCTGCTAATCCTAGGAAGGATAAGAAGACTAAACCTGCGATACTGGTCTCGGTTGGGATTTCAAATTCTATTTCGAATCCTGCATCTTCAACAAGAGATCGTGCAACATCTAAATCGTAAGTGTACGGTTCAAGTGTGTCATCATATCCAACGACTGAATCAGGCACGGAAGTTGTAGCTGGAGCACCAAGCCCATTCAAAATCTCGTCAACAATAATGTCACGAGGAGTTGCATGACTTATAGCTTGTCTAATGAATTTAGCAGCTTCTGCAGTTCCTACAGGGGTTAGTTCTCCAGTTCCCATAATAGGATGTCTCATATTAACTGACATTTCTTGGTGTGAAGGATCTTTAACTAGAACGCCTTCAATACCAATAACACCTTCAAAATCAGAAAGGTCTGGGAAGTATTGTGCATCCATAATATCAATCTCACCTGACATTAATGAAGCAACAGCACTATCTTTACCAGATATGTAAGTAAGATAGAAGTGTTCCAAAGTTACAGGTGTTCCATGCCAATGTGGATTAGGTACGCAATGTGCAATGCTTAGTATTGGATCATAGTCTGCTAACATCATCGGACCACAAGACATGACTAGAGCATCACCTACATTTGATCCTGGATCTAATGGTACTTCGTTAAATATATCATAACCATGTGCACTGATAGCTGCTTCAACTGTTGTTTTTTGAATAAGAGGGTTGTACATAAGACTTTCAGCTAAATTGAAAACACCAGTTAATTCGAAGAGAAGTTCTCCGCCTGCTACATCAGGACCAATAACAGATATTGAATCATTTGAAGCAAACCAGTATGTGTAAGTTCCGTATGAACCAGAACCAACTGCAGGAGTCATATGCAATTCATAGCTGTATTCAACGTCTGAAGGCAAGACAGAATCACCATTGCTAAATTTAGCATTAGGATCTAGTGATAGCGAGATGTTAATTTTATCATTGATAATCTCGGAAACAGTCCAGCTACTGCCTATTTCAGTCTCCCATCCATGTGTACCTGGGGCGCGTTTAGCAGGAGAACCATATACACCTTGCATCCATTGTAAATCATAATATGATGAAAGTACATAGTAATTGGGTTCTTTGAGATCTGCTGGAACAGCGTATTTAATGATATGATCCGCTGGGTCATCCCAATTTTCTACACGTTGATTAGAACTTGCTATTAACAAATCGTCAATTCCAGTTAAACCTTCTTTGAAACCAAAGAGAGATCTTGGATAGACAAGGGCTATTCCTGGAACGTCTTCATAGATTATGCTTTGCAGTTGATATCCTAACTCAGCTCGAGCTGTAGGTTCAACTTCCACCATAAATTCTTCTAAGAGATTATCATATACAGCATTGCTATATTGATAGTGATTATCTCCATAAGG
>DAOVRE010000180.1 GCA_030628305.1 Candidatus Heimdallarchaeota archaeon
GCCAATCGCTAGAAAATTTCTACTGAACAAGTCCCCCTACTACACAAAGCCAAAACGTACAAAAAGAAAAGGAAGAACTCAAAGAAAACCCATCAAAACTCAAAATTGAACCTTCTATTCTTCTTTTTCTTTGTGCGTTTCATCCTTTTTTCTTCGTTTAACTATTTTTTTGTGAATAACAACTTTTATATATCAGTAAACAGCAAATTTTTCCGAAAAGAAGTTTCATTTTACTACGATAATGCTTATTTAATGGTGATAGATTTGAGTAAAGAAAAAACAAAGAAAGAGTTAGTTGTTGGAATAGATTTAGGTACAACAAACTCTGGTATTGCATATATGGTAGCTGGAAAACCAGAAATCATACCAAATTTAGAAGGTGGACGATTAACACCTAGCGTTGTTACAATCAACGAAGATGGTACAAGAACTGTAGGGATTCAAGCAAAGAGGCAATCAATTGCAATGCATGACCGAACAGTTAGAAGTATCAAGAGAAAGATGGGTACAGATTATAGATTTTCTCTAGACGGAAAAGAATACAGACCTGAAGAGATTTCTGCAATGATTTTAACAAAAATGGTTGAGGATGCAGAGGCATATTTAGGAGAAAAGATTAACAAAGCTGTTATTACTGTACCCGCATACTTCTCTGACGCGCAAAGAACCGCAACAAAGAATGCAGGAGAAATTGCAGGATTAGAGGTTTTGAGAATTGTTAACGAACCCACTGCTAGTGCATTAGCTTATGGGTTAGAAAAAGAGGGCACAGAACGAGTGCTAGTGTTTGATCTAGGGGGCGGAACCTTTGATGTTTCAATATTAGAACTTGATGATGGTTTATTCAAAGTGATTGCAACCAGTGGTAATAACCTACTAGGTGGAGATGACTGGGATCAAAGAATAATTGATTGGATTGTAGATGAATTCAAGAAAAAAGAAGGAATTGATCTTACAAAAGATGCAAAAGTTATGCAGAGATTAAAAGATGCAGCAGAAGAAGCTAAAATTGAGCTAACATCAAAATTGAAAACAAGAATAAGTTTACCTTATGTTACAGCTGACGCTTCTGGACCTAAACATCTAGATCTTGAACTTTCTAGAGCAAAATTTGAGGATATCACAAGAGACCTTGTTGAAAAATGCGTAGGACCAACCAAGCAGGCGATGAAAGATTCAGGTAAGAAGGCTAACGATTTAGACAAGATTATTTTGGTTGGTGGTGCTACACGAATGCCCATGATCAGAGATATGGCTAAAGAGATTTTCAAGAAAGAACCGTACAAAGGTGTAGCTCCTGAAGAAGTTGTTGCACTGGGGGCTGCTGTCCAAGCTGCTGTTCTTGCTGGTGAAGTAAAAGATATTCTTCTTCTAGATGTTACGCCTCTTACTTTGGGATTAGAGACTCTAGGTTCTATTATGACCCCTCTTATTGAAAGAAATACTACTATTCCTGTAACCAAAAAGAATGTTTTCTCGACTGCTGCTGATATGCAAACTTCTGTAGAAATACATGTTATTCAAGGAGAAAGAAAAATGGCTCCTGACAATATAACACTTGGAAGATTCCAATTAGTGGGTATTCCTCCAGCTCCAAGAGGTATTCCACAAATCGAAGTATCTTTCGATATGGATGCTAATGGTATTCTCCAAGTTTCAGCAAAAGACCTAGGAACTGGAAAGGAACAAAGCATAGTTATTCAATCTTCAAGTCTTTCCGATGACGAAATAGAAAAAATGAGAGTAGATGCAGAGAAGTATAAAGAAGAAGATGAGAAAAGGAAAAATGCTGTTGAAACAAGAAATACAGCAGAACAAGCAATTTATACAGCTGAGAAAACTCTCAAAGATTTAGAAGACAAAGTAACTGAAGAGGAAAAGAAGTCAATAGATGAGAAAGTTGAGGTTCTTAAGAAAGAAATGGAAAAAGATGACATTGAGAAGTTGAAAAGTAAAACAGACGACCTTATGCAAGAGATTTCCAAAGTAGCTCAAAGAATATATGCTGAAACTGGTCAAGCACCTGGAGGTCCTCAACCCGATCAAGATCCATTTACTCCTGCAGGAGCTGGACCCACACCAGGCGCTCCTCAACAGCCTGACATTGATGAAGAACAAGTAATAGATGTTGATTATGAACCAGTTGAAGATGAAGATTAGATAGAAATCTAACTTCTCTTTAACCGATAATATTTTTATTACTTCTTTCTTTCTTGTTTTTATATCCATAAAATAATAGATGAATCACAATGTCAGAAAAGCGAGATTATTATGAGGTTCTAGACGTCTCGAAAGATGCAACAGAAACCGACATTAAAAAGTCTTTCAGAAAGAAAGCAATGCAGTATCACCCTGACCGTAATCCAGATGATCCAGAAGCAGCTAATAAATTTAAAGAAGCCTCTGAAGCTTATGAGATATTAGCTGATTCTGAAAAAAGGTCTGCTTACGATAGATTTGGTTTTAGTGGTGTAGAATCTCGTTTTTCAAATGTTAATTCTGGTGATTTTTCTTCAGTTATGGATATTTTCAATTCTATCTTTCAAAACGATTTTTCAGGAGATGATATATTCAGTAGTCTTTTCGGGAGAAGAAGAGCTAGACGTCCATCTGGTCCGCAAAAGGGTTCGGACTTGCTGATGAATTATGGAATTTCGTTTGAGGATGCAATTTATGGTACTAAGAAGATTATTGATGTGCCAATTAAGAAACCTTGTCCAGATTGCAGTGGAATTGGAGCAGAAAAGGGTGCATCTCCTGAAACTTGTCCTGAGTGTAAAGGTGCAGGTATAGTAATGGTTAGTCAAAGAACAGCATTTGGCATATTTAGTACTCAACAAACATGCAGACGATGCAATGGTGGCGGAGAGATCATATCAAAACCTTGCAAAACATGCAGAGGTACCGGAGATTCAGGGGAAGATGAGAGGATTAAATTGGATATTCCTCCTGGTGTAGACACTGGTTTTCGATTAAGAGTACGAGGAAAAGGCGAAAAAGGTCGTTTGGGTGGACCTAGAGGGGATCTTTATTTCCGATTGATAGTAGACTCTCATCCCTTCTATAAAAGACAAAATGATAACATAATAGTTGAACTATCTATCCCCTATCCAATTGCTGTTTTAGGTGGCGATATGGTCGTTCCTACTCCTTATGGTCCAGAAAAAGTGAAAATACCAAAGAAAACAAAAGAGGGCAACGTCTTGCGTCTTAGTCGAAAAGGCATTCAAAGAAAAACACAGTACGGCATTAACTATGGGGACTTTCTGATTATTGTTCATTATGCTATCCCTGGTAAATTATCCGAGACTGAAAAAGAGCTTTTAACACAATTGAAAGATAAAATGCCTCTTCCAAAGAAACAGGAAAAACTGTTCCAAAAACTGATAGATGATTCTAAGAAGTATAAAGTAAATCATTGAGAAATTTTAGATACTTTTTTAATTCATTAGTTTCATTATATATTAATGAGTGAAGATTTTGTCCGTTGCACAAATTGTGGTAATCTTAATATCGCTGGCACTACTAAATGTGTCTTCTGTGATGCAGATATAGATGAAAATGCTGAAGTGTTTAAAGAACATGCAGATGATCCAAGTGTGTCAGTACCTGGCGCACCTCGTGTAGTTGAAAAGGAAACCGCTTCTGATTACCCAGCAATGCCTACAATGCCAGAAATACCAGATGTAGAAGTTACAGATAAGAAGAAGGATTCAAAGAAAAAAGAGAAAAAAGAGCCAACACAATTGAAAGAGTCCTCCTCTGGCATGAAATTTCTCTATATGACACTGATTTTCATAGCAGTGTCAATACTTCATTATCTATTGAATCTTCTTGTAGCACTAGCTTCATATGATCCAACAGATCCAAATATCGCTCTATCATTGAATGTTCCTGCAAACCTATCTTCCATCCTTTTCATAAAAGGATCTTCAGTAATACTTGGTGTTCCTTTTGCAATTATTATTGGTTATATCCTAGGAAAATCAATTAGGAAATTCACACTAGAGAAAAAGGAAATAGCCATTTGGTTGATTTATGCTATTTTCCTTGACATTCTAGTAAACCTAGTAATCGCCACAGTATTCATCTTTGGGTTCAACATCGTAGATCTATATTTTGTCTATCTTGTCGGAGCAGTTTTCATCTTCATCATATTCAATGTTATAACACTATTCATTCCATTTTTGATTGGAACACATTTGATTTACTATAATATTGATAAAATCTTTTTCCCCAAAACGTACTCAGGAAATTGATTGGTGAAATATTTGGGATTTGACAACAAATTAAGCAATTTCCTAAAACATGAAATAGATTCAATTAACTTACATCTGCCTAAGAAAAGAGTTCCTTTAAGTTTAGCTAACAAAGGTTACAATGTGTACGTTAGTAGAGATAATAGCCAACTACATATTAACAAAAAAGAAATAGATTTGCTTCTCTCTATTTGCCCCACTAAGAAAGAAAATGAAGTTCTTCTTCCCTTTCTGATAATTAGGCGAA
>DAOVRE010000084.1 GCA_030628305.1 Candidatus Heimdallarchaeota archaeon
GCTCAATCAATTTAGCGTATTCTAGAGAGGGTCCCTCATATTCCTCAAAACCAAACTTAGTAGAAACATCACGCATAATATTCAGAATCTTATTGATTTCAGCATAATCCTCTGGGTAGAAGTCTCTGAAACCTTTGATACCTTTAAGAATCTCTTTTAGCTCAGAATCCATGGTTAATTCAAAGTAATTAACAAAGAAATTATTATAAGGGTTTTGTCATCTTATAACCCTAGCAAAAGTGGGAATTATTTTAACCATGCTTCAAGAATTGTTTTCCACATAAGAGATTTCAAACATTGGGAATTCTTTCTCAGACCAGAAGGCTTGGTTGTCAATCAAGTATTTCATAAGGTAACTTGTCAAATCAGATTCGGATATATTAGCACCCCTATCCTCTTTCAATCCTTGTATTTCCTTAATAAATTCGGTTAATAGTTTCAAAAGCAAATTAGCGCCTTTTATCTCTTCATTCTGATCAATCACATTTGTCATCAACCAACATGATGTCTGATTATCAGCTGCCATGACTACTTGTCGCCCTTTAAGGTTCATGTATTCAAGAATTGACTCATTGCCAGACGCAAATTTGTAACGAATTACAGGAGACATACCTTCAGTATCATCAATTACTGATGGTGTGCTAATTCTTGCTTCTAATATACCATTATCAGTTTTAAGAAAAGCAACAAAATACTCTACAGATATTCCTGTACTAACTAGATTGGTGATAATCGCATTAGCTAACCAATCAATTGTTTTATTTAGATTTTCACCGGTAATTGGAGATACACTAAAACATTCAATCAATTGTCGACGAGAAGATGGCTTAAACAAATTAGAAACGGTGTTGATTTCTTTTTGGTTAACTTTCTTATCCCAGGTGTTAAGCAAAACAAGTATAGGTGAATCTTTCTTAATCCACTTCAAGGAACGAATAAACCACTTTTTTGATTCTTGAATCTGATGTTCTTTAGTTGCATCAACAACAAAAATGAGCGCATCGGAACGAGAAATATAACTAGGCCAAAGAGATTTTCTAAAAGGTTCTTTACCTCCTAAATCTGTCAAACCAAGTTTCAGTCCATCAACATTAACTATTTCGTGGTTAATACCATAAGTAGAGTAGGTTTCAGTTATTTCTTCATTCAAAATTTTGTTAATAATAGTAGTTTTTCCAACCCCATCTAATCCAGCGACGGAAATGGATACATCTCTATCAGAAAATAACCAATTTGAATTTGAATTAAGACCTAACAATCTGTGATCACTTCTTTCCCTTCTTCACACTAATAGTGTGGTGAATCATCAGAAAAACCCCTATAAATATATTGGCAAATCAATCTTAAAAATTTATGCAGTTCGGCAATTAAGTCGGGAGTTTGTACTAAATCCAATTAACGCTCTGGATAGGCAATGCAAGTGAATTCTGAGTTAAGAATAAGCTTATATGTAACTTATACTAGTACAAGTTAATCACTAATAGGGATTATCTTGCCAGACATACTTTCATCAGAAAAAGCCGAAATACGGGAGATAGCAAAAAACTATGCTCAAGCCTTGTGGACCATTCCTTTTAACAAAGGTTTCATAGCATACATCAAAACAAGTGATGAGATCTCTGTTCATCCTGCGCGTTGGAGATATTGTTTTAAATGTGGGATGATTTTAAGAACAAACTTAGTCAAGAATGATAAAACTGCTGACGAAACGAGGAATCATGCATGTATCTTAGAATTTGAAGATATACCATTATTAATAAAAACTTCATGGATTAAGTTACGAAAATTCTTTCTTCTAGATGAGCATCACAAAGAAATTCTGAAGGAAATAGGGATAGCTAAACTACCAAAACCAAAAATAATAACAAAAACAGTTTTAGAAATGGAATCAACCAAGAAAGACGTTTCTGAAGGATTTACTGAAGAGTCGACATGACTCTTTCGCTTATATCTATTGTTTTCTCCGTCATCTGCAAAATATCTATGTGTAATTGTATTGTTACATATGTTGTAACTAAAAAGTTACATATAACAGGTGAAAAAATGAGAATTAAAAAAATTTTAACGTTAATTATAGTTTCAAGTATGGTCCTTTTATTATCATGGCAAAATCAAACCGTGGTAAACACTAGAGCATCGGTTCAAAATAGCATTTTACCAGTTCTTAATGCAGATCCAATGATAGTAATTGACGAGGATTCAGACTTTTCAGTCTATCCAGGGTCTGGAACTGAAATGGACCCATATATCATCCAAGGATTCCAAATTGAAGCCCCAACTGTAGATGACATAGCGATTTCAGTAACAGGCACAACTATGCACTTTGAAATCAGTAACAATGACCTTTCAGCGATCATTAAAGGAGACATAGGAATTTCTATCACAGATGTAGCACCAAATACAGCTAATGTAAGCAACAACAATATACAAGATTTCGAGGTAGGTATTTATGCAAATAATGCAGAGGGTGTAATAGAAGAAGAAAATACTTGTGAAATGATAGATCTTACATCAATTAGATTAGAAAATTGCCCCTATTCAAGAGTAGAAGATAATGATATGTTCTGTCTTTATCCTCCTGAAATGAAAGAAGGGAGTACATATGAAAGCTCTCTTGAAGGAAGTTTAAGCGAGAAGTTTTATGTAATGTATATTGAATCTTGCTCAGACAGCAACATTTCGAGAAATTATTTGAATCCTGACAAGTTATCTGTAATTTATGGTGGTGGGATTGCAGTATTTTATTCTGATAGAATCTTAATAGAGGAAAATATTGTGAGGAACATAAGAATTGAAATTTCTTCTTACGAATACTTGGAAAAAGGGGGCATATATCTGAATGATGTTTCTTATTCAACCATATTCAATAATACTGTTGAAAAAACAGATAAAGCCGCCCTATGCGTTGTATCATGTGATAATCTTTTGATATCAAACAATACTCTCAACGAAAGCGAAATCCATGGAATAAGCTTATCTCTTACAACTAATTCTAATATCACGTATAATGTCATTAAACTACATCCAGACTTTGGAATAACAATAGATTCAGGATCATCTAATAACATCATACATCACAATTACTTCATAGACAATAACATTGGTGGTTCACAGGCAAGTGATTCAGGGGCAAATAATGTGTGGTATGATCCAATAACACTGCAAGGCAACTGGTGGAACGATTGGTCGAGTGGAGATTACGTAATAAGTGGTTCTGCAGGTTCTTTCGATTTATACCCCTTAGGTGAACCTATAATTGTCCCAGAATTTTCGCTGCAACAAAACACCATATACGTATCTTTGTTGGTTTCTGCAATTATTCTATCAAGTACAATAATATGGAAAAAGAGGAAGAAGTAACTAACTTTTCCTTTTCTTTTATTTTTTTATGGGTTTTTTCAATGCAATAGAGATTTATATTAATAAAATAAAAATTATGCAAATCTATCATGGAAATGTAGATGCATATATTACAGAATAAATTAAATTTAGCAAAAAGTCACTTAGTTAGGGGGGAATATAGAGAATTTCAAGACACAATTAATATTATAGAAAGAAATTGTAAATCATCAATAGTTCAACGTCTCGAGAGTTCAATTCTTCAAATGCTATTTACAGATAAAACAGATAATTTTGGACCAAGAGATGAATTAATACTTAAAGCATCTAAGCTTCTTAAGGAAATTTGTCTAACTTATAAACTAGAAATTATTAGAATAATGGATAAGAATTCAAGAGTTTCTGAATCTTTGATAGAATCTACAATTATTCAATTTAGCAATCAGTCAAGAGAATCGCAACATAAATTCTTAATTGTTTCAATGGCTAAAATAAAGTTCCAATATAAGTATAACATTTTGTTCTCGCTTTTTAGTCATTATATAGAAGTCATTATGCGAATAGCTAAGAGCATGAATGAAGATTATTACTATATTGAATTACTAAATGAACTGTGCTGGTCTTTTACTTATAGAGGTTGTTTTGACAATGCTTTAAAGAGTGCAGAAAAACTATTATCACTTGCAAGAGAGCTTGAATCCCAAGAATTAGTGATGCGATCTTTGGCATATTTAAGGTACAATTATGGTGAAAAAGGTTTTCATGACCTCTCCTTAAAGCATGGATATCAGTATCTAGAACTGGCGAAAAATGCAAAATCAAAATATAGGATCTGGCATGCTCATATAAGTTTGAGTTTTGCATATTGTTACAGTGGTGATTTACTAAATAGCATGAAATTTCTTAATCTGGCTAGAGAACATGAGAAAGATTTGAATTACAAAAGATATAAGGGATGGGAGATGTTGATTAGAGGTCAAATCAGCTATTATGAAGGACATTTACATAAGGCTTATGAGCAACTAGAAGACGTGATAAAATTTTTTCAGAATTCAAAACAATACTATCCATTAGGATTTGGATATAACATGATGGGAAGTATATCATATCAATTAGGGGATCATGATGATGCAATTGAGCTCTATATGAAGAGTTTGAAATTTATAGAAAAACACGATAATGGAGTGCGTGTGGCACTAACTTACTTGAAGCTAATTAGCATCTATGCTATCCAGAGAGATAAGGTTAACTTAAGAAAATGCTTAACAGAGCTAGATAAACTCAAGAAAATAAGCAGTGATAGAATAGTAGATACCATCAATGAAGCAGGTAAAGCTATAAATCTGAGATATGAAAGTGACAAAATAAAGCAATCCAAAGAAATCTTCGAAAAGATAATTATGAATAAGAGCATGTTATTTGCTACAATGGAGAAATCTTATCTATATATTTGTGACATCTTGTTTGAAGAAGTAAAAAGAAGTAAAGACATTAATTTGTTAATAGAATTAAACAGATATATTAGGAATTTCATTGATTTTGCAGAAAAGAATCAAGCTCATTTGTTACTCATCGAATTATACTTCTTACAATCAAAGCTAGCTACACTAGAATTTAAGACAGATACATCTTTATCTCTGTTGGAAAGAGCTCAAGAAGTTGCAAATCAAAAGGGTTTGAATAGATTGGAAATTTATTTATCAAACGAACACGATGCTCTTCTAGAGCAACTAGACACATGGGAAAGAGTGTCAAACTACTTACCAACATTAGAAGAACGATTCGAAGCAACGCATATTGAAGAAGTTTTGAGTAAGATGTTATTAAATAGAGTAAATTATACAGAAGTTTCAATTGAAGTTGAAAAACCGGTTTCCTTCGTAATTTTTGATGAAAATTATAGTGTTCTATTCGCAGACTCGCTCTCAGAAACGCTAACTGAAGAAAACGAATATGTAGATCTTTTTGCAAGAATTTCTGAAAAAAGGAGCTTCTTTGAGCACAATGATAAAATTCTAAAAATCAAATATCGAGAATTTATGTGTATCATATCAAAGGAACAGGATGTGTTGCTATGCTATATTTTTATTGGAAAATCCTTTTTTGCAATGCGAAAATTCATGAAATTAGTCGACGCTTTTTCAAACAATGATATCATTAGTAGTGTTAATGGGTCAATACCTCAAAATAAGCATTTCAATTTAGATGAAAGGATGTTGCTTTCGTCGATAATAAGAAAAGAAATGTGCTAATTACAATTTTCATAAAACCACAACAATTATATATCAATGAATAGAAAGAAATTTGAAATTTACACTCAATTAGTACTAGAGTGAGGTAAAAATTATGTATGGTACTCCCATTTATATTATGAAAGAAGGTACTGAAAGAACTCAGGGTAAAGATGCTCAAAGAAATAATATCCTTGCCGCTAGAGCAGTATCTGAAGCGATTCGTTCAGCTCTTGGTCCCAAAGGTATGGACAAAATGTTGATAGACAATTTTGGTGATACTACTGTGACAAATGATGGTGCTACAATTTTGAAAGAGATTGAAGTCAGTCATCCTGCAGCTAAATTCCTTATTGATTTATCCAAGACACAAGATCAAGAAACTGGTGACGGAACAACTACCGTTGTTGTGCTTGCTGGAGAACTACTTAAGCAAGCTGAAGATTTGTTAGATATTGATGTTCATCCTAGCATCATTGTTGAAGGTTACAAGAATGCCCGATTTAAGGCTGTCGAAATTTTAGAGGAGATGGCTACAGAGGTATCGTTTGAAGATGAAGACATACTCAATTATGTTGCTCAAACTTCCATGTCATCCAAAATAGTCAGTGGTGAGAAAGAATCTCTCGCTAAGATTATTGTGAAAGCAGTGAAATCTATTACTGAAGAAAAGGATGGTGAACTTGTTGCCAACATTGACAACATACAAATCCAGAAGAAGAAAGGAGGAAGTCTTGCTGATACAGAACTCATCGATGGAATTATACTCGACAAAGAGTTTGTACATATTGACATGCCCAAAAAGGTAAGCGGTGCAAAAATTCTACTTCTAGATAAAGGTCTTGAATTAAGCAAAACAGAAATTGACGCTAAAATTAACATCACAAGTCCTGATCAAATTCAAGCATTTTTGGATAGTGAACATGAAATGCTAAAAGATATGGCTGATAAAATCATTGCCTCTGGTGCTAACGTAGTACTTTGCCAGAAAGGTATTGATGATATTATTCAACATTATCTAGCAAAGAAAGGTATTTCAGCTGTTCGTCGAATTAAGAAAAGCGATA
>DAOVRE010000063.1 GCA_030628305.1 Candidatus Heimdallarchaeota archaeon
TCTATTGTACAAGCGATTGACGACGCATTAGTTTACCATACCAACACTTTTTCACAACTACCCATTTTCACGAAGAACCAGCAAGCGTTCATGAATAAACTCAGACTCTTAAAGAAAGAGCAAAACATCATTACTCCTTTCCTCACCTCGTGGATCAACAGCTTTCAACCTTCTCGTTGGAAAAGTCTCAAAAAATTAGCTAAGGAACTAGCAGAAATAATAGTTAAACCTACTCGAAAACTCTTCTCTGCCGTAAGGCAAGTGGTAGTTTTCACACTCTTTGACCAGTTCATGCAGAGTGTCCCTCAGTTATTACAAGGCTTACCTGTAGACAAGCTTGTTCCCCCACCATTCAAACGCAAAAAACATGGAAGATTACCCGTAAAATTGTTAATGAAGAAAGATTATGTTATCACCCGCGAAGGGAATGCAAAAGATTTGACCAGACAAGTAAAGAAACAAAGTAGAACCACTTTAGGCTTTCCACAAATGGGGAAGAAGAAACTAACAGCTCAAGTTTTATTCCCTCCCAAAGTCTTAGAGTATTTGAAAAATGGCGCAGAGATCAAGGTTTTCCAAATAAGTAGTGGCAGTGCTCCCAGTTTCAAACCCCGTGTAGATGTGGTCTTAGAAGGGACACATGACTGTTTCCACTCTCATAAACTCCTCCATACATACCTCCCTAAGATTCCTAAAAAGAGGAAGCAAGTTATAGGGGTAGACATCAACCGTTTAGGAGAGTTTATGGTAGCGTTTAACACCCCCGTTTCAGTTCCTAAGGATTTGATGAAGTTGGCTGAACGTTACAAACATCTAGAGAAAGTCCTAGAAGAGCTCAACCTCGGTTTCCTCCGCAAACGTAAAGAATACGACATTCTTGGCAGTTGTAAACTCAAGGGAGAACTCAACAGAGTCTATAGACGTCGGAGTCGCTTACTTCGTGAGATTACTCGTCGTTTACCCCACTTCTTAGCTGCGGTGATGGTGAAGAAGAGGTGTCGGACACTGAAGATTGAGGAGTTGACAACTGACCCTACTGGAGCTAAAGGAGCGTTAGCTAAAGCTATCTACACCATGCCTGATAACCTTTACATTTACAAGAAAGCTGTCTGGTTGGCTTCACTTGAGTTAGGTTACGATATCCGCTTAGAGACTGTCAACCCTTACCATACCAGCAGTATTCACCACACTTGTGGAGGGACTATTCTCCGTCAACCTGATTCAGGTCCATATGATTTTGCCCCTTGTGGTAAATGTGGTCAAGTCGTCAACACTCATAATAACGCTGCTCATAATATCGCTTCCCTCCAAGGTACTCTCCTTCCTTCCGATCTCTTCCCCTCAACACACGTGAGGGGAACCATTTAAACGACGGTTAGACGCCTTCTGGCAAGTTTAACCAAGTTTCATAACGTGTGTGTTAGAAAATCTCCACTACAGCTATTTTTTCCAGAACCTCTTTTTCTAACAAAATAGAGTCTTTCTCACAACTATAATATTCCAGTAACTTCTGAGTGTCTGTTATGGGCAATTCCATATTATTTACTTGTTCTAAATCTGTTTTGGAGAAAAATTGCTCTAAGATCGATTCATTTTCCTTGTAACTACCACCATACGCAATTACAAGTAAGGTACTGGTTTGATCATCTATTCCAAATGCTTTAACCGCTTTCTTTATTTGTCTTAAACCTGAAAGGCGGATAAATAACTCTGTTTCGCTTCTTCTCGCGATATTTCTACCGTTTTTGAAAGCTTTTAGTGTATGATATACAGCTACTTGAAGATGTTTCTTGCTTACAATCCATGTTGGATCAATGACTTGGATAGATATGGCACCATTTTGATTTTCCTTGATAAGTTCAAAAAGGCTATCTGCCGATAATCTCGGTGATTTTCTGCAAATTTTGTAACTGTATGTTACGTCACTGGGATTATCCATCTTGCCTTCTATAGCTCCTTTGGACCACGAATCACTTCTAATATCATCTTTTCAGTGTCTATTGGTTGAAAATCTGAAGTTGCTAATTTAATCGCTGAAGTTAGTAACTCTTCCGAAGAAGAATGGATTTCGAAAAGAGTATCGCCCTTATTGTATTTGTTTCCTCTTTTTACTTTAAGATGAACCCCAGCAGTTTTATCACTTGGAGCTCCAGCTTGTCTTGCAATAGCTGAAACTGCGGCACTCTCAACACCATAAACAACTCCGTCATCTTTTGCATATATTGCATCAATATAGCTCGCAACGGGTATATCATCTACCTTGATATTCTCATCTCCACCTTGTGCTCCTACTATCTCTCTAAATTTAGTGAGAGCTTTTCCACTTCTTAGAATTTCCTCTGCATACTCATATCCATATCCTCTTGGGCACCAGTTTTGAGCTTCTAAAATAATCCCAGATAAAGACAGAGCTTTTTTCATGAGATCATTACTGCCAGTTTGGTCTGTCAAAATTTGCAGAACATCTTTAGCTTCTAATGCTGGTCCAATCATGCTTCCAATTGGTCTATCTCCAGGACTGATTATACAATCAAGTTTGAGCTTCAGTGAATATCCAATTGTTGTGAATAATCCACCCAATTCTTGGGCATTTTCTCTGTGGATAACCTTTGCTCCTTTCCCTGTTGGTAAGTCTATGAGAACATATTCTGACCCTGCTGCAATCTTCTTTGATAAAATACTAGCAACCATGAATTCCCTTGGATCTATTTTTATTATTTTCAAAACAGATATTATCTTATCTGAGACATCTGCTAATCCTACTGTTTCTCCGTTAGCGATACATCCTCCAGTATTGTCAACTACTTCTGTCATTTCTTCTAAAGTTAAATCACAAGGCATCAATAATTCAACGGTGTCTATTGTCCCAGCGGGTGAGGTTATCGCTCTTGTTGAAACTTTAGGTATTGTTAAACCCGAAGCTGCAAGGATAGGAATCATAACTGGAGTTATTCTATTGCCTGCTATCCCTCCAATACTGTGTTTATCTACAACAGGTTTCTTCTTAGGATGAAGAATCTGTGATGTACTAATTATTGCTTTTGCAACAGCTGTTGTCTCTTCAAGTGATAATCCTTGAACTTGAAATAATGACATTAAAACAGCAATTTGAGTTGGGTGCATTAGATTTTTGTCAATTGAATCAAAAATTGAAATAATCTCATCATCTTTGAGAGCATCTCCTTTCATTTTCTTATGGATTAAGTGTATAATCTTTTCATTGGAGATTTCTTTTATAGAAATTTCATCTCCCTTGTGAATACCATACTCAATAGAAGTTTTACTTGATATTCCTAAATGCTGCTCAGAGTAATTATCGCTTGTATAAACTTTCAACCCAATATTATACGGTGTTAATTCGATAAGTTGCCCAGGCATTATATCATATTTCTTTGCTAAATCAGAATTAATTAAAACATAGTTAGGCTCTGAATCTAATATTTTTTCGATTTTTACTGTAAGTTGTACCATAATTTAGCCTCATATTTTTTATCTCTTAACAATTAAATGCAACGCTTTCCATAATAAAATTTCCTACTAGTCGTATTTTTGCAAATATGACATTTCTCCCAAAAAATTCTTATCTCTTGAGCACCATATACATAAAATATGGACAATAATAAGGAACCATCAACTGAGAAAAAAGAATCAAAAAATGATGAGAAAACCTTCAATTGTACCGGTTGTGGCTCTCCTTTGGATAGGTATGATGAAAGTTGCCCTAACTGCGAAAGATTGAATCCTAATTATGTCTTAAGATGATCAATAACTCTATACAAAAAATTAAATACAACAGCTAGCTTCACTATTCTATAAGGTTATAAAAATGGTAGACATTCCTTTGCCACCAAGTTCAACTGGTTCAAAAGATGAAAAATCGAATGCTACTTGTGATAAATATGAAGAAATTATGGGAGGATATTGTAAGTATTATATAACAAAAAGCGAAGAATGTATGGTTAAGTACGGTCTATGTGATGGGTTTGGAGTTTTGAAAAAGAAATTCTGAAAACCCATTATCTTCTTATTAACTGATCTAAATCAGTACTTGCCTCTTTTACGTTAGCAACAATTCTATTTTGACCTAATCCTTTTGTTCCATCGTCCTCTATAGTTGCAGCTGTTAAAAATAATGGTTTATAGAATTCTCTGATCATTTGCTTCCCATCACCTAGTAAACAAGAACATGTACCAACGTATTTGTCTCCATCAGATCTCTTAACTCTGAAGAAACTAATATGATTTGCTCTCTCTCTCCAGATAATAAGATTTGCACTAAGGATTATATTGTCTCGTATAATGTGCCCTAGGTAAACGTTTGAATCTAAGCCTAGTTCGTATAATTTGCTGCTTGGGCATTCATCAAAGTTTGTAAGAATCATCATCTTTGTATTCTTAGATAATTGTTTGTATCTCTCAAGAGGAACCTGTTCTGTTGATTCTTTAATTACAAAAGTATAGGATCTATCCCTTCGTAATGTATATGCAGCTTGGTATTCTATCATTGCCGATGCAAGATTCAAAATAATTAGAGCTTCCTTCTTGTTAAGTTCAAATTTATCAACAGACTGAACTGGTACTTTAGACTTAGAAAGTAAACTACATATTAAAACTCCAATCAAATCATGAGATAAAGATCCTGCTATAATACATCCAGATGGAAGAACAATTGCAGGTAGAGGGTTTAATGGAATTCCTTTTTTTTCAGCTGTTTCCCTATTCTTGTTAACTTGGTGCACTTTTAACTTTATTTCATCGGTCTTAAGTGCTCCAATAACTGCAGTTAAGAATTTCAGAGTAGGTATACAATGATTACAATTTTCCTCATGAATGTAAATTTCTAATTCCATAAGCCCCACTAATAGATTCGATAATTTGAATAAGAAAGGATTAGATATTATTATTATAAAGATTGCTGTTCTTTGATTGCTTTCTTACTTCTTCTTTACATACATTTTTTCTAGATACTTACTCTTTGCTAACTTAAGCGCTTCAAGGGCATGATTGAAACAATGTAATCTTCGCTCTGGAATGGGGTCCCATCCTCTACCATCGCTATTTTCCGCCATCAAAAGATGCTTCCATAATTCATCATCGATTTCTTCTGGAGTTAATTGATTCTTATACCATCTCACTTCATTACATAAGCGCTCTAGTCTTTGATTATCTTCATCTTTAGTCCACAAATCTAATCTTCTATCAGGTGCCCAGCTTCCAGTTTTCATATACCCAATTTCTGATGGTTTGTTAATTTCTAAATATTTCTCTGGCAATATCATCGAATTATCATTGATGTTAGTTATTCTAATCAGAAGTTTCTTAAGAGATTCAGGAGTAATTAATTTTCCATCAACTAAACTTCTATATCCAAAAAATTCTATGTCTGTTCCGTATGGGATTACAAGACCAGGACGTTTACTGAATCTTGAAATTATTTTTGATACGTTTTTTATTGATAAAAATGGAAAACCCATGAGACTAGCACTTGTGAAAACTGACCAACTTTGAGGAACTCTTAAACCTGTAATTGTCCCCTTAGCTCCCTTTATTTCAACGGGTTCAAATTCGGTGTTTTTGAGTATTTTTTTCATCCTTTTTATTGCTCTTCTGAAGATTATTATTTTTCTAAATATTCTTTTAGCCTTTAAGAAATCCACTACATAGTGGGTAGCTGAATAGTAATCATTATTGTACGGGTTGGCGTCATTTAGCAAAGGTGAGCTCATTTTATATAATTCATCATCAATGAACATGTACGAGAAACCATGCTCTTTCAGAATTTTTGGGAGCGTTGGGTCATAAGCTAATTCGGGGAGCCAAAACCCCTTAGGTACATAATTCAGTGTTTTTTCTAGAACTTCAAGATTAAATTCAATTTGTTTATTGATATCTTCAATTGGTAATAATGGAAAAATGGGGTGAGAATACCCACATCCTGTTAATTCAAATTTTTCTTTTTTGATGCCTTTTTTTAATAATTCTATAACTTCAGGGTGTTCATTGTGAAGAATTTCAAGAGTCACACCTGTGAAATTGAGTACAACTGCAATGTTTGGTATCTCAAGAAGTAGGGAAAGAACAGGAATATAGCTTTGTTCAACAACATTAGGGATTTCATCAACAGGAATCTCTGCATATTGGAGATTAGCATGTAAAATTATGGTTGAATACACGAGTCAAAACAATAGATTGGACATAAAAAGATTTTGGGAGTAATTAATTGTCTAATTTTTTCCTAAATTAACGAAGCTATTAAATAAATATAAGATAATCATAGCTCGAATGACATCCCGTGAGATAAGAAAAAACCCGTTTACAGGAGAATGGGTAATCTTTTCCGAGAAAAGGCAAACTAGACCAGACAGGAAAGAGAGTGAATGTCCTTTATGTGTAGGTTCTGAAGAAGTACCAAGTTTTTCTAAACCTTTACGTTTAGATAACAAGTTTCCTGCTCTCTCGACAGAGGGAGAAATAAAACGACATAAAATGGGAGAGTTTTATGAGAAAATGAATGGCTATGGAAGCTGTCAATTAGTTGTTTATACTGATAAACACGATTCAAAATTTCTAACATTATCACCTGACAATATTATGCAAATCTTTGAAGTATGGATGACAGCAACTAAAGAAAATAGTTTAGATCCTAACTTGAAGTATATTCTACCTTTTGAAAACTACGGCACAGACGTGGGAGCAACTCTAATTCATCCTCATGGACAAATTTATTCCTTCTCTTTCATACCAAATGAGATTGAAAGAGAATTTAACACAATACAGCAATATCGCGAGAAAAATAAAGAGTGTATGGTTTGTAATTATATCTCTGAAGAACTTGATAAGGATGTTAGGGTAGTTTATCATGATGAAAGTGTTATCGCTTTAATTCCTTTTTACGCAAAATATGCGTATGATGTGTATATCTACCCTAAACGGCATTACAACTTCCTACATCAAGGAACGAGAAGTGAATTCAACTCAATGATTGACCTTTTTCCAAAACTAATTGCTGCAATAAATCGTATCTTTGAGAAAGAGGTAAGCTACTCCCTATCTCTACACCAAGCACCTCTAAACACTAAAAATTCTTCTTTTTACCATTTGTACTTCAAACTTCATTCGCCACAAAGAAACACCTCTTCACTGAAATTGCTTGGTGCTGTCGAGACAAGTACAGACACTTTCATTAATGGAATCTTTCCAGAAAATGCAGCTGCTAAATTGAGAAAAATTATGATGTAAATAATTTTTGCTATTTTCCTTATTTTTGTAAAAATAATTTATTACAGATGAACTATTATAATGAATAGACTGCTGTTGCGTTAGTCTCTATTTTTCTCGAAGTTGTTATCTTGGTTGGAATCTAAAAGAATCTTTATATTAATCTTATACCATAGTTGTCATTAGACAAAAATTGGAGGTCTAAAATGAAATTAAAAACAATTTTGGGAACGACTTTAGTTGGTTTTACAATTATTCTGCTGACAATGAGTAGTACAGTTACTCAAGCTCATTTATCCTCACAGAATACTAGTTCAAACCTCGAAGTAGATCCAATATTTATTGAAGAAATGAATATTATAGCAGGTAAAGATTCAGCTGCACTAGTACAATTAATTTTACTAGGTGAAAGCGCTCCAACCATTGCATCAAACTCACTATTCGCAAGTGTAATGAATTGGTTATTTATTGCCTCAGATCAAGCAGATTATCTTCCATATCTTGTAAGAAGACCTTTCAGAGCTGCAGATAATGCAACATTAATTTTAGAAATTGATGGCTCTTTAGGTGCTACCGGAAGTCTTGCTCATGCTGTGCAATTAAGTATCCTTTTTGCAACATATTACGATGTAAGTTTGTTCTGGTCAGGAGCTGACAAACTTCCGAATAACAGCTACTTATACTACTTTACAGGTGGTATGGAAAACACTATTTTTAACACTCTAATTACAGAGATAAAAACTGATGTTGGTACAGGTTTTGCTTCACTACTTGACCAAGCAACA
>DAOVRE010000087.1 GCA_030628305.1 Candidatus Heimdallarchaeota archaeon
CATTCTTTGACTTGATAGCACGAAGACATATACTCAAATTTTGCTTCTTTTTCAATCAAAAACTCAATAATCTCTCTTTTAACTTGTGCATTGAAGGGTGCGAGAACCGAAACGTCATTCAAACAACCTAAATTAACAGCATCATTCATCCGCTCTACAAACTCAGGAGTATTATCTGGAAATGTTTTTGCTTCTTCTTTGTTTGCACCGAATAAGATGTGAACTGGTTCCTTGTAACTATCTGCAAAAGCTGAAGCTACGGATATGAATAGGATGTTTCTTGCTGGAATCCATACTTGATTTGCGGTTTCTTTTGTAAATTTGTTTTCATCAAGTTGCCTAAAATTCGAAAACTCAGGAGGATCCGTTTCAGACGACGCGAGTTTTGAACCTCTTTTTGAGGAGAGTTCTTCTAGGAAATCTAGAGTGATGATTTTGCTTTTCAAATTGTAAAAATCTGCAAATTTCAGATTCAATCTTTTGATAACTTCATCTTCTTTGCTACCATATTTGAAACTCAATAATATTATTTTATCATATTGTCCAAAAGCCCAGTAAAGGCAAGCAGAAGAATCTAATCCACCAGAAAATAATACTATTGCTATACTCATTCTTAATCCTCTTCGCTAAATAACTTGTAGGTTCAACATATTATTATCGTATTATCGAAAATTAATCACCTGTGTAGATGACCTTGCTTGTAGGAGTTTCCGACATAATTACTGTAACTTTAAATCCTGGAAATTGTTCTTTAATTAAATCATGAAAATAAATGGACATAAGTTCAGCAGTAGTTGCTTCTATTGGTAGTAATATGACATCTTCTCTTGGGAACCTATATCTCTTATCATCACATGTTGTAACTACTACTTCTTTTTCGTTAGTTTCAATGTCAAAATCTTTGCTATTTTCAGGAAGTAAAGTTTTGTGATCTAATTCTTTAAGAATCTCACCCACACCTTTTTTGAAAAGACTAAAATCAATAATCATGTTGCTTTCATTTAGTTCACCTTCTAATTCAACTTCAATTTGATAATTGTGACCATGCACACAAGCACATTTATCGTGTTTTGAAAGCATATGGGCACACGCGATTGTAAGTTTGTCACCAGAAATCCTCAATTTCATTTGATCACCTAATGTATATAACGTGTCTTTGCAACGTCTTCTTTTATCCGCTGTAATTCCTCTACATATCTCTCTGTTATTTGAACAGCAATTTCTTCTATCTCATCTTCCTTTATGTCCAAATCAAATAAACATGTTGCTTTAACGTGTTGTGGAAAACCTGAACACCTCAGATTTATTCCAAAGTGTATTTTGCTACTAGATACACTTATACTTGCAATTCCTACATTTAATTTCCTATCATTAATGTATATATCTGTACCTTTTCTTATCGTATATATTCCTCTAGACCTTAGAAATTCTATGACTATCTGTGTAAGTACTCTTAATCTATAATATTCAATTTCCATGTTTGGAGGTTGAATGTCAAATTCTTCTATGATAAGATGTAAACTGTCATCTGAACTAATTAAAATATCGCTCAGGTGCGATTCTCTTTGTATATCCTTAATATCTACCATCTCTTTTGGAGATAATTTCATTCCTCCTCTGAAAACCAGGATTGAGTTTCCTATTACATTGTAATTCTGAGATGTATACTGACTTAAAAGCTGAGATCCATCATAAGTTGTTAATTTTTTCAAATCTTCAATTATAATAGAATAATTACTCTTATTTTGTATTTTCATTATTTTCATGTCCGTTTAATTGCTTATCTAGGCTTTCAAGTGTTGTTTTAACCTCAGCAACTGCATTATGCTGATGTATACTTTCATAATTTATCTGCTTTACTGATACTATGGTATTGGGAGGCTGATTTACAAATTTGTTACTTACCTTACGCAATATGATTCGAACCACGTCTTCTACAAAAACTGGGTGTTGATGGGCATAAAGAACTACTTCAAGCTCATCTTTCCTTTTCAATACTTCGTGGACTGGAGCACTCATTGATGTTTCAAGAATTTCAATGATGTCTTCAAGTTCTATTCTCTCAGCATCTCTAGGTTGCTCTAATAAAAGTATAGATTTTGATCGTTGATTGTGAGCTGCAATTGGAACATTTTCAATAACTTTCTTGATTTGTTCTTCAGAAAATCCTTCTTTTAATAATCTCTCTTTAGTTATGTCTCTTGAAAGTTCTTGTGAGCAAGGGCATACAGTTGTACCTTCGACTTCTGCACCAATGACTTTCGTTATTGTAATCTTGCCCTCCCTTTTTCTAGCATATGCTCCTGCACGTAGTTTGTGAACGCTGGATTTTGTTCTGGAAATTGCTTTTGAAAATGTTTCCATTTCATAATCCGCTCTTAAGTTAACTTCTGCATAACGTGCTCCGGGTTGAACTGTAATTACTTTTTCAGCGATTTTTGCACAGAGCTCTTCACAATCTGTAATTACTTCTCCGGTAAGAGTTGCTATAACTTCATTTATTGCTTCAATATTCCTTGACATGTGAATGCCTCGTTTTGAGGGTAAAAGATCCACATAAACATCTATTTTAGCCGATAATTCATTATACACTCCGAATCTTTTTCGTCTTATAATTTTTGGTATATCGCTGATACCTACTCTTCGAATCCCTATCTGTATTCTTGATGGATCAGATTGAACATCAGATAGTTTATCACTGTTAACTTTCATTATTATGACTCTCTATAGTATGTTAATGCTCTTGTGCATCTGGACAGAAATACCAATCTTCTCTGGAGGTAAATATTTTCCGGCCAGTTCAGAGAATTCTTTGATTTGCTTCCATGTAGGTTGTAATATTTTTGTTCCCTTAATAGGCGTTACAATCTGAATTGCTATTGGAACGTCATTTTCTGAGCATTTCTTTGTGATTACTTCAAAATCTTCTTTTTTTGAGGATTTGGTTATTACAGTTTTTGCAAAAACCTTGGTCCCAGCATTTTTTAGTATTTTCAATATTTTACTTTCATCCTCAATGAGCTGTTCCCAGTTGGTTGATGCGCCTGCAGTTCTATCCTTTAGATCTACACTAGCATAATCTATTTTATCTGCAATTTTTTCAAGAAACTTGAAATTGTCAGTGAAAGCTGTTTCCAGGAAGATTTTGTAATTTTCAGTTTTGAGTTGATTGAGAATTTCTTCAAGAAATTCAGGTTGGTAAAGTGGTTCGCCTCCTGTCAAACTAATGGAATGTAAGTCTCTGGTTGTCAACTTTTGAATAATCTCTATGATATTTTCTGAACTGATTGGGTTTTTCTCTTCTCTAAATTTTTGATTCCCTGCATTTGTTTCAATGTAGCATGTTTTTTGCTTAGTTGTTTTAGCTTTCGGTGAATCACACCAAATACATCCTTTGGTTCCATGTACTCCTAGAGCAAGAGGGCATCCTGAAAACCGAACAAAAATTTGTCTTAAGCCATAACAACTTCCTTCGATAGAAGCTCCTTCACCTTGAAAACTGGAAAATATTTCTTGAATATAACCTGATGGCATTAACTTGTCTTATGCCTGCAGATAAATAAAAATTTCTTATGTTGATATTTTGGCTAAAAGCTTTTCTACAAGGAATACTTACCTATCTGCTCAAAAGTAGCATACTTTTCAACATATTCTCTTACTTTGCGGGAATATTCCTTTGGGTCGCGTTTCATCAAATTAGCAGCTGTAGAATTCAATGGATCATCAGGATTTGGGTTGCTAAGTATAAATCGTATTGATTCAATTACGTCTACTAAGTTATTAGCAGGCGTCCAGTCTACTCCTAATACGCCTACACATATTCTTGTATCGAAAACATTTGCGTGGAATACTTTTGTTAGCATCTTAACTTTGGGTGGTTTGAATGGATATTCTCTGGGGATTTCAATTTCAAGGACAAACACGCCTTCTTCATATAGCCCAGCTCCAAAAATGAACCCTCTCCAGAGCAATGTATTACTATCCACCGGTTTAAATGTTGGGAGCTCTTTTTTCAATTCGTTAGCTTCAATTGCTATTCTTGGCCAGAATTCTTCTTCTGCTAACATTTATACAAATCCTTCCTTTAGATTTGACTAATTGAGATTAAGTTTAGTATCCTCCAGACGAACCTTTTTGCAGTTCTAACAATATCATAAGAACAGACGCAATTAAACCCTTTTGATCTCCGGCTATTCTTTTGAATTCTTCTCTTTCAAGCATCATTGCTACAGAACGCCACCTCACTAATAATTCGACGATGTCTCTTTCACTCATTAGCTTTCATTTTAGAAAAGCGAGTTAGATTTATTAACATTACTAATGCTCTAGTGACTTAGACTAATTTATGCAATTTCTTTTCTGAAAATTGGTAACCTATTCCAAAAATCTTTTTAATTTCAATGCATTCTTTACACTTGTGAGATTATATGAGTAATCCAGAGGAAATGCTAGTTCAACTAATCAATTCAATAAACAAACTATCTAACTTAGTTCAAAATGTGAATGAAGCTATTACTAAATTGTCGACCCAAATCACTCAATTAGATACAAAGATGACCGGTTTTTCAAATGTTGAATCACAGGTTTCAGAAGTTGGTCTAAAATTAAGTGAGATTTCAAATATGAAAGGCATGATTGCAAATTTAACTTCAAAAATAGATGGATTATCAAACTCAGTAATTGCTGCTCCAGTGAAGAAGTCAGCAAAGAAAAAAGGATCTCTTCCTCCAGCTGAGGTTAAAGAACATGAAAAGCCTAAAGAAGAATATGTTTCACCAGCTCTTAAAGAGGAGGATCCATCATTAAGTGCGTCAGATGGAGCAGATGCAGCTTTTAATGCTGTTTCAAATAAGTTTAAACATATAAGCCAAATGATAACCCCACAATCTAGTTGTGGTAATATTGGAAAAATGCTAGAAGATTTAAGAGTCGAAGTAGAAACTCAAGTGGGTATGTCTCCAATGCTTTATGAACTCAATTCTTGGGTTAAAAGAGTTGGAAAAATGCCAGAAGCGGACATTCTTTTACCAGATATTCACAGCGAATTAATTGCTAAATTGGATGATTGGTTAGAGCGAGTTACAAAAGCTATTCATTTGAAATATCAATGAGAAGAGAATTACAAAAGTAATACCCTCATCCATATTGATATGATACTTATTTTTTAACTTATCAAAGTTGACGTCATCTTGATAAGTTATGAATCTTAATGACGTTAAGGGAATTGTTGAGATCGATGGATTGAAATTTGATCCGAAGGAAATACTTCGAGCTCTTGTTGAACAAGGTCTCAAAGTTCATTCTCTTAATGGCACACTACTGATTGGAAGATCATTCATTGACCAGTCTCCAGACATTAAGGTTGGTGAAATATCTTGTTCAATGTCACCCTATTGTAAAATTTACGATAAACTCCATTCCAATTCTACTTGCGGGACTGAATCAAATACATCATCCTCAACTCTAAAAACACAGTTAGATAGTTTAAACCAATTTCCAGTTGATTTTCAACCTGAACTTAACAAATCATATGTAGAAAAAATTGAAATTGATAATGATGAAATTGATATAACTAACCTATTTGGTAGTCCGTTAAAACAATCTTCCACACATAAACCATTTCAGTTCAATGATGTTTCTCCTGCTGAAGGGAGTGATTTGGATAAATTACAAGACTATATCTCCGAACCAATTGAAATGATGGGAGTGTCTCCATTGACAAAATATGGTCCTTCTAAAATGAACATTACTTCTATTCCTCGAAAATATCGTGGTAAATGTCCGCATTGCGGAATAATCATAAATATCAATTGGAAGTTTTGTGGTAGCTGTGGCAATACCCAGTAAAAGAACGATTATTCTCCTTCTACGTCAATACAACCTTCCGGAGTAATTGCAAAAACAGCTTCTGATTCAGGTAAATATGGAGAATCATATACTCTTATTATTCGCTTTTCACCTTTTGATTTTCTCAAATAAAATCTAGTAACTGCCCAATGCCCTAGAATGTTTCCACCAATAGCTTGTGTTGGGTCTCCAAAGAACGCAGCAGGATTTGACTGAACCTGATTCGTTATAGCAACAGCAACATTGTATGTATCAGCTAGCCTACCTAATATGCCTAAATGATGATTGATTGTTTGTTGCCTTTCAGCTAATGTTCCTCTACCAGCATATTCAGCTCTGAAATGTGCAGTTGCTGAATCTACAGCTACAAAACCATATTCATCCTTATGATTGTAGAACAATTCAAGTAATCTCTCTACTAAACTCATTTGATGATCCGAGTTGTAAGCTCTTGCATAGGTTATGTCCTTGAGGACTTCTTCAAAACTCTTTTCCCAACCGAGTTCACTTTGTAATCTAGCATGAACGGCCTTAATTCTACTAGGCGAGAAAGTTCCTTCAGTATCTATGAAAACTGCTTTCTTTCCTACGCCTCCTAATTCGGTTGGTAATTGTACTGTTACACAAAGTTGATGACAAATTTGCGATTTACCGGATCTAAATGAGCCAAAAAGCTCTAACGTTTCTCCTAATCTCACGCCTGATACACCAAGTTCCTCAATGGTAGTTAA
>DAOVRE010000165.1 GCA_030628305.1 Candidatus Heimdallarchaeota archaeon
CAAATAGAGCATCAATTTTAATATTATTCGTAATTCTATTTTCAGTAGCAGTTGCTGCATTTCTATTAAGAGCAGATATGCGCTCAGCAACTGCTGCGTTTGTTTGTATCCAGTTAGTGGTATACTACGGAAGTGTTAAGTTACTCTTCAAACCAGGGTTCTCATTTTCCCCCACACGTAACTTCGGAGAACTTATCATGAACGAAGTAGTATTAATTGCGCTTGCCTCATATCTGTTCCTTGAGATAGCCTTGCAGATATCATATATGACGAAGATTCTTAATCCTGCTCAGAGTAGACAAGAAAGAGTTCTAAGAGCTTTGGACAGATTGAAAGAATTCCGTTTAGGGATTACTAGCTCTCAAGCTATGCCTGTGGTAGGAGAAGCTGAAGAAGGAGCAGAAACAGATGACAGTGGAGATAAAAAATCTGGTAGCTCAATTACGGGTGCGAGTAGTTCTATCAGGAGAAAATTTGGTTTAGCCGGGTTAACTTATTTCATGGAAAAAGCTTCAGATTCTCTGTTTGCCCGTCCTGGTGGTCAAAGAGACAAACTAACTGCTAGATTGCAAAGGTATCATGATGGTTTGATTCATAGTGATCCAAAAGTAGATGATAAGCTGGTAGGTGCATCAATAGCTATAACTCCTTTCAAAACTCTCATGTATGTTGGAATATCAGTTATATTCAGAGTGGGAATAATGCTTGGGGGACTATACGCTATCTTAAACCCAGACATCTTGTTATTCTTCTTACGATATCCTCCTTCCATTTATAACTCGCTTGAGATGTTAGAACCAGAAGGTGTAGTTCTTCTTTTAATTCCACTGGTAATATTTATCCTATTATTTACCTCTCTTCTTGGTTTTATACAAGAGAAATTCTCTGCAAGAGTAGAAGAAGAACTGGAACCAATTCTAGAAGATATGGAATATATGGAGGACGACAGATCAAGAATAATAACTGAAGAAGATGTTGCTCCAGTTTCGGAAGAAGACCTGTTTTATGAACAGTTATCTGCAGAGTTTGATGAAGACTCAGGCGATTAGAAATTTTTCTTCATCACTTTTCCTTTATTTTTTAAATATACACTTAAATTTAAATTGAAAAATAAAAGTAAAAAGAGAAAAAAAAGAGATTTTATGTTCTTTTATACATGAAACGTTCCCAGTTGGATACTTCAGGAACTTGTGGAGAAAGCTCTTTACGAGTACGAATAGCTTCTATCACTTCTTTTTCCAAATTAGTAGGAACACGATCAAATCCATCGAAAACATAACCAAAGAATGCTCTGCCAGAACTGTTACCTCGTATCTCATCTGCAAGATCAATGGTTTCAGCTGTTGGTATTCTTCCTCTTATATTGGTATTCTCTCCTTCTTGGGTCATATCTTGAATTACTCCTCTATTTTGGGTAATTACTTTTGACATATTCCCTACATAACTGCTAGGAACCTTGATGTCTATAATTTGCATTGGTTCAACTAAGTGTGGGTCACTGGTCAAGAAGGATGTATGATATGCTGCTAAACACATTTGGAAAATTTCTGTAAACCCTGTATGAGCTGGGTCTACGTGAACAGTAGCATCTGTGATCATCCACTTTGAACCCATTAGTGGTTCTTTTGCTAATGTTGCTCCTTCACAGAAATCATTGAAAACTTGGATAACATATGCTTTAATATTATCTAATCTTTGAACACCTGAGGTTGCATCAACAAGCACATTTGTATCTTTAATATACCAGATTCTTCTAGCTTGCTTAGCAATCCATCCTGCTTCTTCTTGAAGTTGATTTGCTCTTTCTCTACGATCCATATCATTATGAATCTTACCAGATTTGAACAATGCCTGTGATTCGGCGTTTAATTTCTCAACATGCACCATTAATCTATTATGTCCATTTGGAGATTTGGCATGAACAGTAATACCTGTTTTAGATGGAACTTCTCTGTATACAATAATTGGATCACTTACATCAATCTGTACTTGCTCTTGAATTCTTGTAACTAGAATTTCTATTTGCAAAGGATCAATACCTGATAAAACATATGTCTTAGATTCTTGGTCATGTCTGAAAGTAGCAGTTGGGTCAGCCATTATCCATTTTGATACCACTTCACCCAATTTAGCAATATCTTGAGGATCTTTTGGTTTAATTGTTCTGCTAACAACTGGATCTGAAGCATAAGAAATTTCTTCAAAAGGTGTTAACCTCTTTTCATCTCCTTCTCTCACAAAAGTCTCTCCAGCTGGAGTAATAAAACCGTAAATAGCGAAAAGATTCCCTGCTGGAACTTCATCTACATCAAGAATGTCTGTAATTTCCATAACTCCTAGTCGTTTAATGGTTGCTTTGGTTTTCTTTCCAACTAGAAATAGAGAATCTGTTTTTCTTAACGTACCTGAATAAACTCTTCCAATAAGAGTAGGTCTTTTTGATTTGGGTTCAATAAATATCTTTGTGATCATTCCCATCAAAGGACCGTCACGATCACAACTCAAAAGAGCTTGACCTTCAGGACTTTCCAAATCTCCACCCCAAATTGCTGGGATTTTGACTTTTTGTCCATCAACGGGATTTGGTAAGTGTTTGATAACCATCTCTAATATTGGTTCTTCAAGAGGTAAGTTTTCTTTTAACCAATCTTTGTTATCTTCATCATATTTTGCAAAAATATCTTGGGGTGTAATCTTTAATCTTTTAAGAGTTGACATATTGAAAGCCCAGCCATCTTTAGCACTACCTATTGTAACTGATCCCTCTTGGAAAGATACCATCCAGTCTTTAGCTGAACCTTTAGGAGCGTTGTCTTTGATTAGTTTGTTAACGCCTGCGAGAATTGTATCAATTTTTGCAAAAACATCTTTTGGAGCAAGTCTTAGTTCAGAAATAAGTCTGTCGACTTTATTGATGAAAAGAACTGGTTTGCATTTTTCAGCTAAACTTAGTCTTATGTTGGTTTCAGTCTGGGTCATAACCCCTTCAAGTGCATCTACTAAAATGACAACACCATCACTTCCTCGAAGTGCTCTACTTACTTCTCCAGTAAAGGAAATATGTCCTGGAGTGTCATTAATTTCACATAGATATGTTTCACCTTCGAATTCGTAGGATAACATTACTACACTTGTAAAAATAGTGATTCCTCTTTCTTGTTCTTCATCATCACTATCCATCATTACTTTCTTTCCTGCATCTGCGTCTGACATCAGACCAGCTTTACGCAGGAGATAATCACTAGTCGTTGTTTTTCCATGATCTATATGAGCTGCAATAGAGAATACTCTACGCAAGTTCATAGGATGACTTTTAATCATCTCTCGGATTTCATCTGGATTCTTTACTCGAACCATCTTTATCACATAAATCTGCTTTGACGCTAAATTTTAAGGTTGAATTATAAATATACTGATTCTAATGTTTTTTAATTGAAAGATTAAAGTGTAAACATTCTTTTTTTTTGCTTGCAATCTACCCTCTAAATATATGTGCGCTTTTTCCATAAAATCTTAATACTTGCTCACAAATTTTCATAAGAGAGACATGGTAGCCATTCGTGCCAATGCTTTGGTTGGTCCAGATTTGGAGTTTGTTGAAAATGTACGGTTCCAAGTTGATATTGATGGTACCATAATAGATATTTCAGAAGAAGAAAAACCAGCTGAATACGTTTTACCCTCATCTTACTTGCTAATTCCAGGATTTGTAAATGCTCATGTTCACGTTGGTGATGCATATCTTAAAGATCACACTTATGGATTATCTCTTGACGAGGTTGTGGGACCTACTGGAGTAAAATACAAAAAACTAAGTTCCAGTACAACCGAAGAAAAAATTTCGAGTATTAGAAACTCATTGGAAATGCAAGTCAGCAATGGTTTTACAAGCTTCATAGATTTTAGAGAAGGAGGTTTACAGGGGATCAATTTGTTGAAAGAATCTCTTGTGGATTTTCCTATTCGAGGCTTGATTTTAGGACGTCCAGATAATAAAGATCCGTTAGTAGAAATTAGTCAACAAAGTGATGGTACTGGTTTTCCAGATGTCTTTTCTTTAGATGACGTGCTTTGCGAGGAAGCAAATATTTTGAAAGAAAATAAAGTTGGTCATTTGTGTGCGATTCATGTCTCAGAATCTTTAGAAGTTATTTCTCGATCTTTAGCAACTTTTGGTAGAAGGGATATCGAAGTAGCAATTGATCAATTAGATTTGGACTTCGTTATCCATGCGACTTATGCAGATGAGAACGATCTCCAATCTTTGAAAAAAAACAATATTAGTGTTGTGTGTTGCCCTCTTTCCAATCTCTATAATGGTCTAGATTTTCCTCCCCTAAAGACCATTATTGACGAAGGGATACTTCTAGGATTAGGGACAGATAATGTTTTCTGCTGTAACCCAGACCCTTTCAGATTAATGGCCTTTTCGCTTTACAATGCTCGCTACACCAAACAGCTTATCTTACCAAAAGACATACTCAAAGCTTTAACTGTCAACCCTGGCTTAATAATCCAAAGAAAAATTGGACAATTATCTGTGGGGTATAGCGGTGATTTTCTAGGATTTGATTTAAATAGCCCTAATCTCAGTTTCTCGAAAGATGTCTATACAGCATTAACCATGCGAGCTACACCCATTGACATAGACTTTCAAATGTACAAAGGTAGGTTAGTAAAATGGAAAAACTAGAAGTAATAATAAATGTTGCAAGCTCTCTTGATGGGATAATAGGTTCAGAAGAAGGTG
>DAOVRE010000048.1 GCA_030628305.1 Candidatus Heimdallarchaeota archaeon
CATGTAATATGCGAATCTCACTATAAATGTCATTTACAAAGCTTACGTCCTCAAGCTCTTGCTTTTCAGTTCCTAAATAATTTAACTGCATTGTTACAAAATGTGCAGTAGTTCTTTCTTGTGAGGTTTCATTTAGGAATAATTTGATATTAATTATATCAAGATTATAGATTTCTGTAGCTCCTTCTGTTGTGTAGTGTGTTGATAAGACATATCTGTAGTAAAGTGCTAAATCTAAATAGTTCGAAGCGTACACCGATCTTGTTGCATTGATTACAGCTATATCATTGTAAAGGGTACTGGAACCATTTAAAAATACGTAATCCTGATTTTCAGGACCAACAATATATCTATGTTCTCCTACATCATAATCAGCTACAGCTGTACTTCTGTGCACAATTCTCGTAATATTTTCCTCAAAAAGGAGTTCGTTCTGTGCCCCGGTTACATCTTTGAGTAGAAATATGACTAACCAGCTGGAATCAACATATAGTTCCCCTATTTCTTGGTTGAAGTAAAACTGTCTATCGCCTGGTGGTGGGCTATTGACGAGGTCTTGTATCGTGGCATCTAGTGCTACATAATACAAGTTGTTGCTGTTGTTGTAGCTTTTATCTTTGAATCCGTTGATACTAGGCATCATATAAACCAATGATATGCCTATTGCAGCGGTAGTTAATACAAACATCAATATAATTGCAACAATTGGAGAAACCGCTCGTTTTTTCTTCATGAATTTCATTGTATAAAGTTACAATAATGTGCACCAATTAAAATTTATCGGAAACAGTAAGCTGTTTTTTGTGTAAGGCAAACTATTTTCAACTTCTCTTTTATATCATTTAAAAATAACTGCTTTTTCTAAGTTTTTTTATCGTTAGAGATTTCTCTCTCCAAAGCCTTAAATCAACTTTAGCGGGTGTTATAAACGCTTAAATAGTGTATTATATTTCCTATTATAAACATCTGTAACAACAAAATTGCTAGTATCTTTCCAAGATTGCAAGTAATTTGATGTTCTGAATTCCGGGGTTTAAAAATCAATTTGTTTACTAAAATAATAAGGGGATACAATGACTGCAATCGAATTAACTAAAAATGCTTTAATAGTTTTAGAGAAACGCTATCTGTTACGCGATGAAAACAAGAAACCATTGGAAACACCAGAAGGGTTGTTTAAACGCGTAGCGAATTTCATAGGAGAAACAGATGAAGAAAAAGAGAAATTCTTTGAATTGATGGCCTCACTAAAGTTCCTTCCAAATTCTCCTACGTTAATGAACGCAGGCACTAAGCTAGGAATGTTGTCGGCTTGTTTTGTCCTGCCTATAGAAGATGATATGACATCGATATTTGATGCAGTGAAGCATGCAGCTTTAATTCAACAAGGGGGAGGCGGGACAGGTTTTAGCTTCAGCAAAATTAGACCAACAAATGATGTGGTTAAGACAACTGGAGGAGTAGCTTGTTTCCCTTCATCTGTTCGCATTCATACAGATAAAGGATTAATGAAAATAGACGATATAATGAAATTTAATGGCTCAATCAAGGCTCTTACTCATAAAGGTTTTCGCAAAATAACTAACAAATATGAAAATGGAATAGCTACAATCTATGAAGTAGAAGTTTCGAATGGTTATGTTTTGAGAACAACTTCTAATCATAAATATTCAACTATCAAACAAGGTAATATAATCTTAAAACCTTTATCTGAACTTAAAGAAGATGATCAACTACTTCTTCTTGCAAATGAAGTGGAAGAAAACAGTCCTAGTGTCATAGCATTAACAACTAAAATATCTGAAAATGAAGATTATTCAATCGAACTAGATGAAGATTTAGCCTATTTGATAGGTCTAACCTACGCTGATGGAAATATTGTGAATGATGGTCGTCATTATTCTATCAATATTTCTTTAAATATAAATCAGAACGATGTAATTGACAAAATTAGAAATATTTCTAAAAAAAGATTTGATTATGATATCAAGGAATACAAGAGGGAAAAATTTAACAGAGTAGAATTAAGAATTCATGGAAAAAAATATGTGAAGCTTTTAGAAGAGAACCAACTTCTAAAAGAGAAGTGTGAGAAAATAAAAATTCCTGAGAAAATATTTCAGAGCCCATTTAAAGTTGTTTGCTCATTTATTGCTGGCTATTTTGATGGAGACGGTAATGTTGGAAAGGAAGGTAGAATAAGTATCAAAACAGTTTCTAAGCAAATGAGTGATGATTTTGCATTAATAGTTACAAGATTGGGTGTTTTGACTACTAGTTTTCGGGATGAATCTAATTTTGTAACTAGAAATAACAAGGTGTCATACAGACTATCCATTCCTACAGCAATATTCAAAGAAAGGTTTGTACGATACATCTCTAAATATTCCATGAAACTTCGAGACTATGAATTAAAAAAAGGATCGACAAATAGAAAGTTTTCATATCCATTCAACATTCTTCAGAAAATAAGTAATCCAAAAACAAGAGCTAAAATCTCAAAAACCATAATTCCATATAATAATAAAGTTACAACTAGAAAAGCTCTTAGAAGATTGTTAGATGAAAACGAGATCTCTAATCTTTCTCAAAAAGAGTTACTATATATAGAAAAACTAGACAAATTATATCCTGTTAAGATAAAAAGAATTACAGAAATAGGAAAAGAGACAGTTTATAATTTAGAGGTTCATGAGGTAAATCGTCTTTCTGCAAATGGTTTTTATGTTTCCAATTCAGGACCAATTTCTTTTATGGAAGTTTTCAATGCTGCAACAAATACAATAAAACAAGGGGGGTGTGTTGCTACAGATAGTTTGATCCGTACAGATACAGGTTCCATACCAATTGGAGAGCTCCTTAACTGTCCACCTTTAAGTGATAATCCTACTAAATCTCTAGTATATGATGGCGAAGATTTTAATCATGCATATATTTCCATGGACAATAGCATCGCTGAAGTAATAAAAATAACCACAGATATAGGTATAGAAATAAAACCAACTTACAACCATCTTATTGCATCCATAAACGAGGAAGGTGATTTTGTTTGGAAGGAAGCAGAAAATCTAAAGGTGGGTGATTGGTTAGTTATCTCATTAGATGGGCACTGTGGGAGCGATGCTTTTCTACCTTCCATCAAAAAACAGCATCATAATGCTAATCCGATAGTTATTCCAGAAAAAATAACACCTGAACTTGGAGAGATTTTAGGTTTATACATGGCAGATGGTTGTATCAGTACGCAAGGAAGAATAGTTTTCAGTTTAGGCAATAAGGATCCTGACTTAATTCAAAGGATTAAAGATCTTATGATAAAAACATTTAACCTTCCTGTGGGCATGGTTGATGATAAGAACACTTATTCTGATTTATTCTTTTATTCTAAAGATTTATGCAAATACTTTGAGAAAATGAACTGGAAGAAAACCTCTTCAGCTGATGCTTTTGTTCCACAAATCATATTTCAATCCTCTATTTCTGTTGCTAAAAGCTTCATTAGAGGTTTGTTTTCTGGCGATGGGGATGTACATGTTGATGGTTATCCACGTTATCACTCAATTTCAGGGACTTTAGTGAAAAAACTTCAGCAATTATTGCTTGGTCTGGGAGTTGTTTCCTCAATTTCGTTAAATAAAAACCGTTTAGGAAGTTTTGGAGATAAACCAATTTATTGTCTCTCCATTGTTCCTGAGAGGAGCTTGAAAATCTTCAAGGATGAGATAGGTTTCGCAGTTAGTAGAAAAAATAATCTCCTAAGAGAAAGGTTTCCTCAGAAAGCATTTGAATATGTGGACTATATTCCACATCAAGGTTCTAAATTAAAACAAAAGTATAACTATGTGGGAGCTGGAACTAATAAGGGTAGAACTAAACGAGGGGCAGATAAGGTATTCTATAGAGCGATCTATCATTACATCTCAAAATCCCCTAATTCATACAGAAATCTTACAAGAAAGCGACTTCTCATATTATTTGAAAAATTCCCCTTTTTGAGGGAAGATTCACATTTCAAAGAAATTTCGAATCCAAGATACTATTATTCCCAAGTTCGTTCTATTGAAAAAGAAGATTGCTATACTATGGATATCGAAGTATCAGGTTCAAATAAATTTGTGGCAAATGGTGTATTAGTTCATAACCGTCGTCGTGGAGCGAATATGGGCATTCTCAGAGTTGACCATCCTGATATTCTCGAATTTATTTCCTGCAAAGAAGATCAAACTAAATTAACTAATTTCAACATCTCTATTGCAATTACAGATGTTTTCATGAAAGCAGTAGATGAGAACAGTGATTATGATTTAATCAATCCCAGAAATAAACAAATTGTTGGCAAACTTGATGCCAAAGGAGTTTTTGATAAAATAGTAGAGTTGTCTTGGAAAAATGGCGAACCAGGAATGGTTTTCATTGACAGAATAAACAGAGACAATCCAACACCAGAAATAGGAGAAATTGAGAGTACCAATCCATGTGTGACAGGTGATACTCTTATTTCAACTGAAAAAGGATTAATAAGGATGGAGAAGCTAGTAGAGCAATACGGAGAAGGGGGTATAGCAATTGCTATAGATAATCGTGTTCCTGTTCAAGTTCCCAATGGTGATGGAACTGTTAGTCTGGTGGAAGTTAAAGAAAAAGGTGTAACTCTAAGACCCATTACAAGAGCTTTTTCTACAGGTATAAAAGACGTTTATAAACTTGTTACAAAATCTGGTTACGAGCTTAAAGCTACAGCTGATCATAAAATGGTCACTAATGAAGGATGGGTTGAACTCAAGAACCTTGACCCAGCTAAACATCAGATTTTGCTTCAGTCAGGCAAAGGCTCATTTAATTCTTCTTATGATCTACCCTTTGAAGTCCAAAATAATTTTATTGGAAAGAATGGTAGGTCTTATTCCTTCAACTTCCCAACCAAATGGTCTAAGGAACTAGGTCAAGCATTAGGTTGGCTCATAGGAGATGGTTGGTTAAGGGCAGGAGATAAAAATTGTCGTGTTGGGTTTACTTTTGGAGAAAGAGATAAGAAAATTATGTGGCATCTCAAACCCTTCATTAACAAGTGGTATGGTTCAGAAATAGAGGAAATTAAAAGAAAGAATAACGTTTATCATCTCTCTTACCATTCGAAATATTTTGTAGAATTTTTCAAAAAATTAGGCGTTAAACCAGTCAAAGCAGGTGAAAAGGTTGTTCCAGAAACAATATTTACTGCTCCTAAAGAAGCAGTAATTGGTTTCTTACAAGGATTGTTCAGTGCAGACGGAACAGTTGGAATCAATTCAAAGAATAATACAAATTATATTAGATTAACTTCAAAATCACACCAATTATTAAAAGAAGTACAAGTTATTCTAGCGAATCTAAATATCAAATCCATAATATATGACAGAAGTAGACCTCCACGAAAGAAAATCTTCAAATATGAAACCATTGGTGGAAAAACTCACTACTACAATACTGACGGAATTTTATATGAATTGCAGCTAAGTCGGGATTCAATTACGAAATTTGTCAATAAAATTGGTTTCTTATATGATATTCACAAAGAAAAAATCAATATTTTGAAAGAGATGAATTTTCTAGAAACAGATTATTATGAGAAAATAAAAAGCATAGAAGTAATAGGTAAAAAACAAGTCTTTGATTTAACTGAACCAAAAACCTTAACCTTCATTACAGGCGCTCTAGTGAGCGTTGACTGCGGCGAACAACCACTTTTGTCCTACGAATCTTGCAATTTAGGTTCTATCAATCTTCTTAAGCACGTCAAAGATTCTGCTCTTGATTGGTCTCTTTTAGAGGATTCCATTCGTTTAGCTGTTCGTTTTCTTGACAATGTTATTGACCGGAATCAATACATTCTTCCTGAAATTGAACACATGACTAAATCCAACCGCAAGATCGGTCTTGGCATCATGGGCTTTGCTGATGTTTTGGTCTCTCTTGGCATTTCTTATAATTCCAAAAAAGCTCTAGATTTAGCAAATAAAATTATGTCTTTCCTTCAAGAAAAAGCAAGAGATGAATCATCAATACTAGGTAAAGAACGTGGTAATTTTCCTAATTTTGAGAAGAGTGTTTACAAGGATAAATATGAGTATATGAGAAATGCTACAACAACTACAATTGCCCCCACTGGTACAATATCCCTTATAGCTGGATGCTTCAGTGGAATAGAACCTTATTACGCAATAGCTTTTACTCGCAATGTTCTAGATGGCAAGAAATTGTTTGAAGCTAATCCACTTTTTGAAGAGCAATTAAAAGCAAAAAATATTTACTCTGAGGAACTTCTAGAAAAAGTTTCAAGTACAAACTCAATCCAAGAATTAGAGGAAATTCCAAAGAAAATACGACAGCTGTTTGTAACTACTCATGACATTACTCCTGCAGATCATATCGAAATGCAGGCAGTTTTTCAAGACTATGTTGATAATGCCGTCTCAAAAACTATCAATTTCTCTTCAACAGCGACTAAAGAAGACATAGCTGCTTCCTATCTTCTCGCCTATAAGAAGGGTTGTAAAGGTATAACTGTTTATCGTGATGGTTCGAGAAAATATCAAGTATTATCAACTGGGAAAACGGAATCAAAAACAAAAATTGATGAACAGCTAAGACTAATAGAAAAACTTGAACCTCGAGAAAGACCAGAAGTAACTGTAGGTCAAACTCACAAGATAAGAGCAGGCTGTGGTAATCTCTATGTTACGATCAACAGAGATGATGAAGGGGTTTGCGAGGTTTTTGTGCAAGTTGGTAAAAGTGGCGGGTGTATAGCAAGTCAAAGTGAAGCAGTAGGTCGGTTGATTTCCTTATCCCTCAGATCTGGTGTAAAAGTTGAATCTGTAGTCGATCACCTCGCTGGTATAAGGTGCCCCAGTCCTAACTTCTATCAAGGTAAAACAGTCTTATCTTGCGCTGATGGTATATCTCAAGTTTTAGCAAATTACATTAATGGTGATCACGTTGTTAAGCATAACGGACTGATCGCTTGTCCTGACTGTGGTGGGATGTTAGACTTCGCAGAGGGGTGCTATACCTGCAGACAATGTGGTTTCAGTAAGTGTGATTAAAGCTACAATGCACGTAACTTTCCATAGAACAAACAAGATGCATTCTCATCACAAGATTTTTTTGCAATGAATATAATTCTCCATTAATGATAATCTGGTTTGACACTGTTACTGCTAAAGAACCTTTGTTATTTAATGCATTAGCTCTTGAACTTGAAAAAGAAGGTCATGAGACATTATTCACATGTAGAGATTATGATTATATTGTAAGTTTATTTGACTTATTACAGAGAGATGTGAAGGTATTTGGTAAGCATGGAGGAAGTTCACTCTATGGAAAATTAATGGCGGGTAATAAGAGAATAGAGCTACTTGCAAATTATATTAACAATCTGGATGCAAAACCTGATTACCACATCTCATTTTCAAGCCCTGAATCAACACGAGTTGCTTTTGGACTCGGGATTCCAACAATCACTATTAACGATTCACCTCACGCTAAAGCCGTTGGAAAGCTAACAGTTCCTCTTTCAAAATATTTAGTTTATAGTTCGAGTATACCCAAAGAAAACTGGTTAGTTTTAGGTGCACTAGAGGAACAACTACAACCTTATGATGGAATTGATGAAGTAGCATGGCTTCTAAATTTCGAGCCAAATCCTGAAGTTCTAAGTCAGCTCTCTCTTACAGTGGAAGATCATTTTATTGTAGCTAGACCCGAAGAAAGCAGTGCATCTTACATGCTCGAACTAGGAATCGGTGGTCTTACCTATCTTGATTTGATTCTAGAAGAAATTTTTACAGTATATGAGGGAAAAGTTGTGATGTTTCCTAGATATGAAACACAAAAAGAAGCTTTGGTGAAAAAATTTGGAGACAAACTCATCATTCCACCTAAAGCAGTGGATACATTATCCCTCTATTACTATTCTGATCTCTGCATTACTGGAGGAGCTACAATGGCACGGGAAGCCGCTGCAATTGGGACGCCTTCCATTTCATACTACCCTCAACCTTTAGATGTGTTAGAATATATTACTTCTATTGGTATACCTTTGTATAATGAATACACAGTAGATCAAGCAATTGAAAGGGCCAAAATTTTAATTAAAAAAACAGCTGAGAAAAGTTCGATTAGACAAAAAACAAAACAAATTTTACAAGAACTTGAATCTCCCATAGAAAAAATTGTGAGCTTATTGTGACATTTCTATCTAGATTCCTCATGTTTTTACGCAAAGATTTAATTTTGATGTGTTAATCATCAGTTGAATATAGATGAATTTTACTTCAGAGAAACTTAAAAAAATCAAGCCAAGTGGGATAAGAGAGATGTTTGCTAAATCTCAAGGAATAGAAAATGTTATCTCTCTTGGAATAGGTGCTCCTGATATCCATACTCCAGCTGAATTGAAAGAAGCACTTAAACAAGCTGTTGACGATAACTTCAACAATTATGGACAAACTCCCGGTTATCTAGGATTAAGAGAAGCAATCACCAAGAAATACAAAGCAGATTATGGCGTTGACTATAGTGCTATTGATGGAACAATTGTAACTTGTGGTGGTGTTCAATTAATCTACATAGCACTCCAAACTTATCTTTCACAAGGAGATGAAGTATTAATCCAAGATCCTTGTTTTCTAACTTATCCTAGACAAGTTACTCTAGCTGGAGGTAAAACTGTCTGGATGCCTTCCACAAAAAATTTTGAGATTGACATTGAAAAGACAAAGGAGTTAATTACGGATAGAACTAAAGCTATAATGCTAAACTTTCCTTCCAACCCAACAGGAGCTGTAATGAGTAGAGAAGAATCGAAAGCAATGGTTGATATTGCGGTTGATAATGATCTGCTTATTCTTAGTGATGAAGTATACGAATATTATACCTTTGATGATTCTAAACATGTTCATATAGGTTCAATTAATGGTGCTTACGAAAGAACAATTACAATTAACTCCTTCTCCAAAACATATGCCATACCTGGTTGGAGGATGGGCTATGGAGTAACAACACCTGAACTGATGAAACCTATGTTAGGTTATCATGGATTTGTTGTAGCAAATGCAACAACACCAACACAAGTTGCTTTA
>DAOVRE010000170.1 GCA_030628305.1 Candidatus Heimdallarchaeota archaeon
ATGGTTTCGAAAAATCATTCAAAGCTAATGATGATCCAGTTACAACCGGTGATTTAACTGTAAACACTATCTTGCAAGAAAAACTCTTTGAAGCTTTTCCAGAAATAGGTTGGCTCTCTGAAGAAACCAGGGATAACCCAGAAAGACTAACTAAAGATCTTGTCTGGATTGTTGATCCTATCGATGGAACTAAAGAATTTGTTGAAGGCATTCCTGAATACGCAATTTCAGTTGCTTTAGTTAAGAATGGTAAACCAGTGATCGGTCTTGTTTTGAATCCATTAAGAGATGAACTGTATACTGCTATCAAAGGTATGGGAGCTTTTCTTAATGGAGAACCAATAACAGTTGCAGAAAATCCTTCTGATAAGCCTGTTTTATTAGCCAGCAGATCAGAAACAAAACGCGGAGAATGGGAGCAATTTAAAGAATTTGCAGAGGTTATCCCTACAGGATCAATAGCCTACAAACTTGCATTGGTTGCAGCTGGAAAAGCTGATGGTACTTTCAGTCTCGGAAACAAGAACGTTTGGGATATCGCAGCAGGTCATCTACTGATCGAGGAAGCTGGTGGAAAAGTTTCTGACCAGTATGGTCAAGGTTTTAAATATAATCAAGAAAAAACCCTTGTAAATTCAATTGTTGGTACATCTAGTGTAGCTTCAGAAAGAATATTTAATTTAATAGAAAATTCGAGGAATTGAAATGGTGGATAACAACGGATTAATTGCACCTCATGGTGGAACATTAATTGATTTGATGATTGTTGACGAGGAAAAACGTTATGACCTTGTCGAAAAAGCAAAAACAATACCAAAATGGGAATTGGATGAACGTGGACTTGCAGACTTAGAATGTATAGCTACGGGAGTTTATTCTCCCCTAACTGGTTTTGCAATTGAAGCTGATTATGTCAGTATTTTGAAGAGTATGAGACTTTCAACAGGTCTCATCTGGCCCATCCCTATAACTTTACAAGTTACAGAGGATTTTGCAGCACAACTTAAGGAAGGATCTGAAATCTCTTTGACTAAAGAAGATTCTCATTTAGCAATCCTGAAAATTTCTAGTATATATCGACCAGATAAAGCTGAAGAATCTAGACAAGTTTATGGTACTGAAGATAAAGCTCATCCTGGTGTAGCAGCTCTCTATGATGCTGGTCCGGTCTATCTTGGAGGAGACATTCAAGTTTTTGCAAATATTCCCCATACAGAATTCTTTGAGTATAGATTTACACCAAAAAAGACTAGAAAGATTTTTACAGAAAAGGGTTGGAAAACAGTTGTTGCTTTCCAAACAAGAAATCCTATTCATCGAGCACATGAACATTTACAGAAAGTTGCAATGGAATATGTTGATGGTCTATTTGTTAATCCTCTAGTTGGAGCAACTAAAAGTGATGATATTCCATCTAATGTGAGAATGGAAACATACAATGTTATTCTGAACAGTTACTATCCTAAAGACAGAACTTTCTTAGGGGTCTATCCAGCCAATATGAGATATGCAGGACCTAAAGAAGCAGTTCTTCACGCAATCAGTCGTCAAAACTATGGTTGTAGTCACATGATTATTGGGCGAGATCATGCAGGTGTTGGAAAATATTATGGAACCTATGATGCTCAGCTAATTTTCGATAAGTTTGCTAAAGTTGATTTGCTTATTACACCATTAAAATTCGAGCATGCTTTCTACTGTAAATTGTGTGAACAGATGGTAACTCAAAGAACTTGTCCTCACTCAAAAGAAGCACATGTTTTTCTTTCAGGTACTAAAGTTAGAGAAATGTTACAGAACAATGAGATGCTCCCAAGAGAATTCACTCGTCCTGAAGTAGCGATGATTCTTATTGATTCTGTAAATGGCAATAGAAGATATGAGCAACAGAAGGGTGTTTCAATGCTCTTTACAGGTTTATCAGGTGCTGGCAAAACAACTATCTCCAAAGCTCTTGCCGAAGAGTTAAAGAAACGAGGATATAAAGTTGAGAGACTTGATGCAGATATCGTCAGACAAAATCTTAGTAAGGGTCTTGGATTTAGTAAAGAAGATCGTGATGAAAATATCAGAAGAGTTGGATTTGTATGTCATCTAATGAGTAGAAACGGTGTCATCGCCATGATGGCTAATATAGCCCCCTACGTCTCTGTTCGTGAAGAAATTCGACAGCGTATAGGCGATTTCATGGAAGTCTATGTCAATGCATCTTTGGAAGCTTGTGAAGAACGTGACCTTAAGGGTTTATATGCTAAGGCTCGTGCAGGGGAGATCAAAGGATTTACAGGAATCGATGATCCCTATGAGGAACCTCAAGCTCCTGAAGTAGTTTGTAACACAGATGACGAAACTGTCGAAGAAAGTGTCCAAAAAGTTCTAGATAAAATGGAAGAATTAGGTTATATCAAACCAATCAAAATATTTGATCCTCTTTAATCTATTTTCACTTTCTTTTTTTCATTATTTCTAGCATAAATAAATTATGTATCTAAGGAGTTCTCAATTTGCATGATTTTTTTCTGTTCTTCTGAAAATCTCTGTTACAATCTGGTTACATTCATCACAAATTAAGAGAAGTACACCTTCACAACCTTCAGTAGTTATATGCTGCAATTTTTTGCACGTTGAACAATACAGAATACAGAATTCTGTTAAATCTACTTGTTTTATTAGTTCAAGTGCGTTGTTATTCCCAGGTATTATCGTAAATTTTTGAGTTTCTAACTCTTCATATATACTTAATTTGTGAGCAATATCATGTAGATAGCCATCTTTATCATTGTTAGGTAATTCAGAAAGGTATTTTAAGAACAAGTATGTATCTTCTACCGTTTTATCACCTCCCCTTCTTATTTATTTTTTTCTCTTCATCTATGTATAGTTTAACTATATCTCTAGAGATGTGATCTGAAAAATCCCTATACTTCTGATCGTCCTGATAAAAACCCCAGCTAGTTAATAGAATATCATCTATCCAATAGAATATTGTTGGTTGAAATTTCTCCATTAATCGCTGAATTACCTCTTCCTCAATTTCAAAGTCTTCATGAAGAACTGAAGCTATTTTATTTGTCAAATCTTGAGAAATTGAAACTAGCTTTTCTCTTCCTCTGTATAAGCTCCATCCCTCAAGAATGACTGAATCAATCCAGTCTACTATGATATCATGAATGCTTTCCCAAAGATTTATTGTTTCTATTGTTTCATATTTGCTCGTTTGTGTCACCCTTCTAACTATTTCCTCTCCATTAGGATTAAGATTTCTTTCAAACTTAGAAAGATCTGCATGCCTACTGAATGAATCATAGACAGAGATGTAATTATTTGGAAACTCTTTTTCGTTTCACTTGTGTCAGCATTATTTTCCCATCTTCAAATAGTATCCATCTAAGTTTATCTCCATTTTTTAAACCTAATTCATCAACTATTTCCTTAGGAACTGTAGTTCTTCTCCTGCTTTCTCTTATTGTAATTGAAGTCTCTGTTACGTAAACCACTTCATCAATGTCTATCTTGGTCATGTATAAACGTACGAATTAGCACATATAAGATTTTGGTATTAAACCAACATATACATGCCATACATAAGTGTGAGATATACTTGTATAACACATATATTACACATATTGTATCCAATATAATATATTTTGACTTCCAAGGGTATTGGTTTTACACCAAACTTAAAAACACTATTAATAATCCTCTTTTATGAGTTGAACTGAGATGGCAGATATAGTTTCTTTTACTATTGGTTTTTATGTTCTGTTTGCGGTACTGGCACTTGTTTGTGAGTATATTGACTCTGCTTTGGGGGGTGGTTATGGTACTATTCTCGTTCCAGTTCTTCTATCACTTAATGTAGACCTTGCTCTTCTTGTACCTGCTGTTCTTTTCACAGAGATTTGGACAGGTTTCGGTTCTGCGGCTCTACATCACTATGTTGGAAATGTAGATTTTCATATTAGAGTTAAATCTAAAAACAAAGTTACACCTGAAAAAATTCTTACAGATGGTGGTGCAGTTTTAGATACATCTAAAGATAACATTAAGAATAGAAGGGGAAGTAGAATTGAAATTTCTAAAGATTTCAAGATTTCAGGTATCTTAGGTCTCTCTGGTGTAGTTGGGGGTATTGCAGCTGCTTTTTTGGCAATTACTATTAATGCAACTATCATAAAAACCTATGTTGGTGTCTTAGTTATAATTGTAGGTTTGTTAGTTTTTTTGAAGCTAAAATGGAAATTCTCATGGTGGAAAATATCAGGAATAGGTCTTATAGCAGCTTTTAATAAGGGATTAAGTGGTGGTGGATACGGTCCCTTAATTAGTTCTGGTCAAATTATTGTTGACAGAGATCCTCGTAAAGCAGTAGCATCTACTTCTCTTTCTGAAGGGGTTGTTTGTGTTGCAGCTCTAATCATCTATTTAACGGTTAATGGTACTACACTTTCACCAAATTTTGGGTGGTTTGTCTTAGCTCTTCTCGTTGGAGCTCTTGCTTCAGTTCCATTAGCTGTATTGACTGTAAAATATTTACCTATAAAAAAATTACAACCTCTAATAGGTTCAGTTACAATCCTTCTAGGAATATTTGTATTAGTTAAAACATATTTAGCTTTCTAAAATCTCAAGCTCTTTTGTAGAGCTTCTTATAACCTGTTTTTTGTACATTTTTTTGGTATTTAAATAGGGTAG
>DAOVRE010000269.1 GCA_030628305.1 Candidatus Heimdallarchaeota archaeon
AAGTGAAGTTCATAGCCGTAAAACAGGTGTGTGCCATCTAGCGGGAGATAATGAAGAAGCTACATTGGAGTTAACCAAGAAACTTCTTTCATATTTACCTGCTAACAATCTCGATGATCCACCTACAATCAATGTTGATCTGAAAGAATTCGAGGTGGTTAATTTATCCAGTTACATTCCTGAGGAAGAAAATGAACCTTATGACATGAAAGCAATTATTGAGAAAGTTGTTGATCCTGATAGCTTTTTTGAGTTATTCGCAGAATGGTCAAAGAATATCATTGTGGGTTTTGCTAGATTCAATGGCAGCACAACTGGAATTATCGCAAACCAACCATTATTTTTAGGTGGAGCACTTGATTTCAATGCATCAGATAAAGCTTCAAGATTCATTAGGTTCTGTGATTCCTTCAACATTCCCCTCCTTACTTTTGTTGACGTTCCTGGCTTCCGTCCTGGAATTAAACAAGAACATGAGGGAATTATCAGACATGGAGCTAAATTGTTATTTGCTTATTCTGAAGCAACAGTTCCCAAAGTATCAGTTATCGTGAGAAAAGCTTATGGTGGAGCTTATATCGTTATGAGTTCCAAGCATTTAGGGACAGATATCAATTTAGCTTGGCCAACAGCTGAAATAGCTGTAATGGGCGCAGAAAGTGCATGTAAAATCATCTACCGTTCAAAACTTAAAGAAACTGAAAATTCAGATGAAGAATTACAGAAACTTTCCAAAGATTTCAAGGAAGAATTTGCTAATCCATACCAAGCTGCAGAATTAGGTTTTATTGATAGAGTGATCTTGCCAGAAGAAACAAGGAAGGAGATTGTAAACGCTTTAAGCTTGCTACATAACAAGAGAGAACAGACTCCAAAAAGAAAACATGGAATCCCTCCAGTTTGAAGGTGATAAAATGAAAACAATTGAACAAATAAAGAGAGAAATCAAAGTACAATATCCCATTTGGGGGTATTCACCAAGAGGAATTGAAGATCCAGGTTTATCAATCGCCATTTCAAATAATGGCGGAATAGGTTTAATTGATCTTGAAGGTTTAACAGAAGATAAAACTAAAAAGATTGTCCTTAAATGTATTAAAGAGATTCCAACAGATAAACAATGGGGAGTAAGAGTATCTAGCGAAGAACAGTTGAAGTGGTTAAGTGATGTTGATTTTATCCCGATTATCATCGTCTCTTCTAGCTTTGAAAATTATTCTAAGATAGATGAAAAACCAAGAAGTAATTGGGTAATTGCAGAAGTAAGTAATCTCACTGAAGCACATAAAAAAGCATCACAAGTAGACTTCTTTCTAGTTAAAGGGATAGAGTCTGGAGGAAAAGTAGGCGAAAAGTCCTCTTTCATATTAATTCAAGAATTCTATGATTCTGGTTATCCATTTGTAATTCAAGGAGGTTTTGGTTATTACAATATAGTAGGAGCTTTCATTGGAGGAGCTCTAGGTGTTGTTCTAGAAGGGCAGTTGTATCTCCTTCCCGAATGTCCGCTAAATGAACAAACAAAGAATTATCTTGCTAGTCTTGATGAAAATGATACGTATCTTGTTGGCGAGTCATTAGATTTCAAATATCGTTTAATGGGAAAAATTGCTAATCAGTCTATTAGAAATCTAAAAGACTTATCCAAGCAAGGTGAACAGAAAAACGCTATTTTAGAAACTGTAGAAAATCTAGCGAAAGAATCTCTTTTCTTTGCTGATGAAATTGTTAAAAATACACTCCTGCCTTTAGGAGTTGATGTTTGTTTTGCTAAATTTATAAAATCAAAATTTTCTAATTTACCTTCATTTCTGGAAGGCTTATCTGTTCTTTTGAGAGAACAATTAGATACTGTTTCAAAAGAGTGGCCATTTGCTGAGAATAGCGAATTTGCACGAAGTTTAGGAGTTCAATTTCCTATTATTCAAGGACCTATGGCAAATATCACCGACCTCCCTAGTTTTGGTAAGGAAGTTTTAACTAAAGGAGCGCTACCGATATTTGCACTAGGTGGATTATTAAAAGAAGAAGCTGAAGCAATGTTCCAAGGTATTCAAGCTACTTTTGATGCCAAGGATGTTTATGGTGGAGGTATAATTGGTTTAGAGGTGATAAAGGAAAGAAGAGAAGATCATATTGCTTTACTTCAAAAATATAAATCGCCTATTTGCTTGATCGCTGCTGGATCAGTACAACTTGCTAGAAGAATCCAATCACTTGGTTTCAAAACGTTATTTCATGCACCAGCATTAGCCTTGTTTAAAGATGCAATGGATAATAATGTTGAATATCTAATTCTTGAGGGAAATGAATGTGGAGGTCATATTGGTAATCAAACATCCTTTGTTTTATGGGAGAGCATTCTTCAATATCTTGATTCTATTCGAAACAAGATAACTCACAAAATAAATGTCATTTTTGCAGGTGGAATTGCTGATGAAGTAGCCTCAGCGATTCTTTCTGGAATAATTAGTTCTCATCTGTCAATCATTTCTCCAGGTATCCAAATGGGCACAGGATATATGTTTACAGAAGAGATTGTAGAAACTCAGGCACTAACTCAATTCTATCAAGAACAGTTACTCAATTCCACACAAACTAAAGTAATTGGATCAACAGTAAATACACGTGCAAGAACTATATCTACAAAATTTGTTCAAGATACTCTGGAACATGAACAAGAAAGATTGAAACAAGGCTTACCAATTAGAGAAAGAAAGGAATTGTATGAGAAGGACAATCTAGGTGCTTTAAGGATAGCAGCAAAAGGTGAAATGTGGAATAATGACCATATACCAGGTGGCGACACCACACAATTTGTTCCTATTTCAACAGACGTTCAACTAGAATCTGGAGTCTTCATGACAGGCGAAATAATAGGACGAAAAAGGAATGTTTACCGAATAGAAGATTTGCATTTTGATGTAGTTCAAAATGGAGAGTCATTCTTAGAAAACCAAGTACAAAAAATAGAACCATTAATATCGCGACTTCCAGCTGAAGAAGAAGTAGAATTTGCTGGCAA
>DAOVRE010000012.1 GCA_030628305.1 Candidatus Heimdallarchaeota archaeon
AACTTTAACAAATTCAATTGCAATTTCATATATTATCTGATTTTGTTTTTCTAAAGAGAGTTTTGAACCAAGATCAATAGAGTCAAATATGTTGGTACAGAAAATATCAGTATTGATTTGTGCTTGTTTTAGTAGTTTGTTTTCAAGCGAATTACTCACTACAGGAAGAAATATAGAACTCAAAATTAATAGTATTATGGATAATGATAAAGTAATTTTACATATTTTTTTATTTCTCCAATCCTCCATTTTTATCTCCTTGCCTTTTTATATCTGAAAGATATAATACTTAATTATTAACAAAACAATATAAAAAGCTTTTGTGAAATTTCAGTGCATTGTTAACTCGAGCGGAACAGTAGTAGAAGGAACAGTAAATGGGTTCAATGGTACAGTTACAGGAGCGATTTGGACTTCAGGAGTGTTTGATAATGCTTTAGAGTTCGATGAGGTGAAGTTTTACCAAAAATTTTCAAAATGTTTCCTGCTAAATTATACAAAGATCCTAGTAAATTGCTATCATAAATCTTTGATTGTTCTAGTAAATTTATGCCTTGAAGGCTTTCTTCCAAGGACTGATGATGGTTTCTCCTGTTGCTATTATATAGAGCAGTAACATAAAAGAGCGTAGCTTTAGACTGAACGTAAGGAGCTGAAGACTGTTCCTTTGGTAAAATCTTGTGAATAGTTTGTTCAGCAAGGTTAAGAGATGCTTCAGCTTCATCAAATTCATGAAAATGCATGTGAAAATAGCTCTTCCAGATGAAAAAGTCGATATAGCTAAGAATGAATGATTGTTCAAGCTGTTCTTGAGTAAAACTATTAATTAATGATAGAACATCAGTTTTTCTTCTTTGGTAGTTTGTAATTGCTTATGCATAGCGATGATGTTTGTCGAGAATGTTTGGCAATAGTGTTTGATCACTTTTGTTCCAAACCTTGCCAATCTATCTTCATAGGTGCAGATGACGGCAAAAGGATGAGTTGTTGCCACTTCATTCAATAGATTCTGTAAACCTTTTCGTTGTTCATTCATCCCTGAAGCAATATCAGCAAACATTTTTCCCATCTTCCACCCTTGCTGTTTAACAAACTTTTGCATTTGTTCTTTCTGGTTCTGCAATTCTTTTCTTTGTTTCGCTGCACTTACTCTCGCATATCCAATTACTATTTTCTTTTGTTTCCTTCCTTCTCCTTTCTCTTTTTCTCCATTCATCGCTTGTACAAGTTTGTATCTTCTATGTCCTCCCCTTGTTCTTCTCTCTGGCAATAACTTCTCTTCCTTTTCCCATCGTCTTAACGTACTAGCTGACACTCCTTGTAACTTTGCTGCTATCCCTATTCTCACTAACATATGCTCTCTTTCTTATTTTTGTTCAAAATTTTTCCCCTCATTTTCCCTCATAACAAGATTGGGTAAGTTTTTACTCGTCAGTTGTCCACGGTTTGATTCCTCAAACTTACTTTGAGGATGGTGACGCTCTTGATATACTTGTTCTCATCTCTGAACCCACCTTTACAGGTTGTGTTGTAGCTGCTCGACCTATTGGTGTTCTTAGGATGAAAGATGAGAAAGGGCATGATGACAAGATTTTGGCTGTTGCTTCAACCGATCCTTTTTATCATGGTGTTTACGAATTAGATGATGTTTATCCTCACACACTCAGCGAAATTGCAGAGTTTTTCAAGACTTACAAAGGTTTAGAGCACGGTAAAAAGGTAGAGGTGCTAGGGTGGGATAAGAAGACAGAAGCTTTCAAAAGCATAACTCACTCTATGAAATTATATAAAGATCTATTCAATAAAAAATAAGGAAGCATTTTATTATGCTTCCCATATTTTCATTGACATAACGGAATATTCGTGATTTTGTAGTATTTCGTAGCCATATTATCTGTGTTTTATAGAGTTCATCACATATGTGGTAAGATGACTGACTTATCTAGTATATTCGCTCTAAAGGATAAATCACGTATCCTCCTACGCCGTTCACACTATTTGATTGTTTTCGGTTTCGCCTGTACATGTAGGATGTAGACCAAAGACCATTTTTTGTACAATGCATGTCTATAAATCCTACTATTTCTATACGATTATCGACATATTTAAACTCCAAAAAATGTACAATGGACAACTAAAAATCTTGCAAAGAAATATGATAAATGAAAAAGTTCTTTTATAATTCAATTTTCTTTGAGAGTATATCAGAATTTAATATAAACTAGGAGAACGCTTGTTATGGCTCTCGAAAAATGGATAAACAATGAGGATTTGGAGAAACTTCGTGCTCTCGAAAATCCTAAAGCTGAAAAGGTAATTGAAGAATTTCTTACACTTTGCAAACCTGCTAAAGCAAGAGTAATTGATGATTCGCCAGAAGATATTGCTTATGTTCGTCAACTTGCCATTGATAACGGTGAAGAGATGAAGGTAGCGGTAGAAGGACATACAATTCATTATGATGGTTTTTATGATCAAGCCAGGGATAAGAAAAACACCCGTTTACTTGTTCCAGCTGATGAAAAAGACAAATATGGTCAACATATTAACACTGCCGATCGTGAAGAGGGAATAAAGGAAGTTCTAGAAATTATGGATGGAACGATGGAAGGAAAAACTGTTCTCATAAGGTTTTTCAGTTTAGGTCCAACCAAATCCAAGTTTTCACTTCTTGCTCTTCAAATTACAGATTCCGCATATGTTGCTCATTCCGAAGATATTCTATATCGAATGGGTTATGAAGAATTTAAGCGTAGAGAAGGTGATGACTTCTTCTACCTCATACATTCAGCAGGAGAACTTACAGATAAAAATGTAACAAAAAATGTTGATAAAAGAAGAATATACATCGATTTAGTTGAAAATCGTGTTCTTTCTGTTAACAACCAATATGCTGGAAACAGTTTAGGATTAAAGAAACTTGCTTTAAGATTAGCTATTAACAAAGCAGTAAGTGAAGATTGGCTCACTGAGCACATGTTCATTAGCGCTGTTTGGCCTCTGGATAAAAGTAGAAAAACTTACTTCCTTGGAGCTTTTCCAAGTGCTTGTGGTAAGACTAGTACAGCTATGATCCCCGGTTTTACAATTGTTGGAGACGACATAGCCTATCTAAGATTAAATGAAGCAGGTGAAGTTAAAGCTGTTAACATCGAACAAGGTATTTTTGGTATTATTAAAGATGTTAATCCAGATGATGACCCTGAAATTTACAAAAACTTATGTACACCTCGAGAAGCCATCTTTTCAAATGTATTAATCAATGAAGGCACACCTTATTGGTTAGGAATGGGTGATCAAGTTACTGTTCCTGATAAAGGGATCAATTGGACTTCCTCCAAGCTTGGAGATTGGGAAGCAGGAAAACATTTCGATGATGATGGTAATGAATTAAAATTCTCTCACCCAAATGCTAGGTACACCATTAAAATTGAAGGACTTGAGAATGCAGATGAGGCTATTCATAATCCTGACGGTGTCAAAGTTTCGGGTATCATCTATGGTGGTAGAGATTCTGACACATCTGTTCCCGTTTATGAATCGTTCTCATGGGAACATGGAGTGTTCATAGGTGCATCTATTGAATCTGAAACCACTGCAGCAACCTTAGGTAAAGCAGGTGTTAGAAAACATCAACCTATGGCAAACTTAGATTTTATCGTTACACCTCTAGGCAAATACTTAGACGCACATTATAACTTCGGTAAAAGAATTGATGATGTTAACCGTCCTCGAATCTTTTCAACAAATTACTTCCTTAAAGACGAGAACGGACGTTATTACGATGAGATCTTAGACAAGAAGATTTGGTTACTTTGGGCTGAAGGTAGAGTTCATGGTGAATATGAAGCTATTGAAACTCCAGTCGGTCTTATTCCAAATTATGAAGATATAGCGACTCTCTTCAAAGGAGCATTTGATGTAGACTATACTAAGGAAAGGTATGAAGCTGAATTTTCTATAAGAGTTCAGATGTTCCTTAACAAGGTAGAAAGAATAGAGACAATCTTTAGAGGAGAGAAGGATATTCCTGAACAGCTCTTTGTTGAATTAGAGGGACAAAAGAAACGACTACTAGCTGCTAAAGAAAAGTTTGGTTCTGATATCTTATCACCCTTTCTTTTTTAATAATAAGTAAATCATGGGAATTATTTTCTTCCCCATATTTTTTTTGATTATTTGTGGTGCATATATAGAATAGACTACACTCAATATCAGATTAAGTTGACAGTAGGATATCAAGTTGATGAGAATAAACAGAGCAAAAAAACAAATAAATTCGCTCTTGTAAACTGTATTATAGGAATACCAACTATTTCATTTTTGATATTGCTTATGGCAAAGGGATTCTTAGCTGATCATATTGTCACATCTTCTTTAGCTCTCAGTGTTTTGACAATTGGTGTCGGTTATTCTATTTTCAAGATTGTTAAAGAAAAGATAAGTAAGGAATAAAACTAGTTAGATTCATACCTTAAACTTATTTCTAGATTGCACAAAACACCCTTTAAACCTGTAATTTGAGCTGAAGATACATTATTGTCGAGAATAAGAACTTAGAAACATGAAAAGTACAAATTTTATCTATCAAAGGGCATAAGTTCGATATTTTTTCTCTCGTACTATTTATGTCGGGAGTTGTACAAAGAAATAGACTTTCAAATAAATTGTTACTCAATAAACATTTCATAAGAATTTTGAACTAGTTGGTTGAATAAAGATATTCTAGAATAGTTGTATAAATCGTACTAAATTAAGGCATTAAATAGATCATTGAACAAGCAAAAAATAAAACATAGAGCATTTTGAGTTAAGCAGCCAAATATTATGGATAGTTAACAGAAGTACTAAGATAAGCGAATACAATAGTTTCAAGAATAAGGGAAAAAATTTCACAAAATTTTATTGAACTTGCTTCAGGAAAATTACCGATAGTTGATTTACTAATGGGTGGAAGAAATTTATAGTTCAACTATGATAGATTAAGAAAATTAAATCCCAAGTAATGAATACCCTAAGATATTGATAACAAGTTAGAATAGAATTCTGAAAGTTGAATAAAGAAGAAATCATCCTGAACAAGGAAACAATATGGACAAATGCTAATTATCTTGAAAACTAACTTAGCGACCTTAAAGTAGCGAACACGGAGAATAGTTATTTTTTCATAATACATAAATAATACAATTAATATACTAGTTAACTACAGGGGTATTCTGTTGAAAATGTTTATATTGGCAACAAAACCCTTGTAGAAACATGATTGAAGAAGTAAGAGATTTACTCAAACGTATTGATCAAATAATTGATTCAGAATCAAGAAGGATGACTGATCAGATCGATGAACTAAAAGAAGAACTAAATGAATTAAAAGAATCTGGAGAGAACCTCAGCTCAATTAGAGATGAAATTAAGAACCTTACTTCACAATTAGATGAAATAACATATGAACGAGATAGTCTTCAGAAAACAGTTGATAAGCTTTCACCTTTAGAGAGTATGGCTGAAGAATTAAACGAACAAGTAGAAAATTTAACACTGCAGCAAGAGGGATACATTTTCACAATTAAGGTGATAGCAAATTGGCTACCTAGTCAAAAAGAGAACATCGATGTTCTTGTAGCTTTATCGTCATCACCAAACCACACTTGTACATTGAAAGAATTACATAGCAAAACAATAATCCCTGAAGTAACATTGAAGAACCGTGTTCTTCCTATCCTAGAAGATAACTCACTGATAAAAATAGAGGGGAAGGATGTTAAACTTACAATAAAAGAGAGTGAGTAATAGCTATAGAACGTTTGTGTAAGAAGTTCCGCAAAGTTAAATAAGACAAATTGTTAAACATAATATACATGAAAAAAATACTCAAATCTCGTCGAGGAGTTTCAAGTATTATATCAACGCTAGTAATCTTCACAGTAATGGTTTCTGCTTTGGGTTTGGCTTTTTCTCAAATAATTCCTTCATTAGAAAGGTTTCAGACACAAAGTGATCTAACAGCTGCAACAAACACTTTTTTGTCTTTTGATTCAGAAATTAAAACACTGATCAACACACCAGACAACTCTTCAAGCGTATTAAGATATAATCTTGATAATGGGATACTAGATTTGAAACAAAATAGAGAAATATCCTTAATGATAAATTCAGGAGGGGTTGCTTTATTGAATAAATCCTATTTCACAGGAGAGGTTGAGGATAAAATAGCAGGGAACTTTAAAGGGTTAGGAGGAGCGATATACGACTTTGGTAGCCCATTATTACTTGTTTATTCGCTTAACAGAACAGCGCAAATGATGAATATTGTTCACCAAACATTTGATGGATACAAAACCATTCAATTATACTACAGTGTTTTTGTGAGCATAGAAATAACAAGTGAAACAGATGTAGAAGTTAATTTCATGATAGTTCACTTGAATACATCAAAAACTTTGGATGGGCAAGGAGAGTATTTTCCAATAGTAAATACACAAGATAAGATCCAGATTGTGAAACTAAGTCAAGTGATAGAAAGTTTTAATCTAGGTGAACAAAGTGATGAACTATCTATAAAAGCTCAAACTGCAGGTTTTTCACAGAATATAGCTTATACATTAGCCCCGCCAGTTTTCTCATTAACTGTTAATATTATACACATAAACATCGATTTTCGCACTGTATGAGAGAAAACAAGCAAAAATAATACTGACGAAAAAGAATATAATAGATAGCAATCATGTCTATCTAGCGAAGTTTTCTCGTTTGAGATTGGACTTATGGGTGTAAAACCCTTGAATGATATTCTCATTTCGAAACTTCGCTACCCATATTTATCTTAAGATGGATTTACTATTCTAGCTGGATAGTTCATTTACCTGTTGCTGTGGTAGATTATGACCTGAGATACACTATGGGGGTTATTCGCATCCAGTATTGGTTTATTATTGCTTTAGTATGCTATTTTTGACTTGTGGCATCTTTAATCCTTTTTTAGAATAACTTGCTTTGTTGATATTATTACTAGTAAAACAGTTTCTTTGTCAGTTTCTTTCTTGTTGTCTTTTAGTATTTTTCTCTTCTTCTAAGTATAACATAAACGAGTGATGAACAATAATGAACCAAACATATGATCCTGAAGACGGAGATGAATCTATCCTCCCCCCACTTTGGTGGCCCTTAGAGGCCTCCTAAAGGGGTTTTAGGGGATAATGGCTTTAGATGGCTACCTTTTCTTAACTTTTAATAATAGTATTATCACACTTTATAAACGAATTTGCGGATTAAATTATGATAGCAATGGATATTGATGACATACTTGTATCTGTAAATAACATTGATTCACAAGCAGCATTGGAAATTGTGTTGAAAGATCTCCGTATTTTATCATATAATAAAAAAGCAAATGATCAAGTTATTATGTTACTTGATAAAGCAATTTCAAAGGCTAAAGAAACAAAATTTAAAAGAATCTTATTAAATCTTTACAGTTTAAAAATTTCGCAAATTCATCATTTGAAACCAAAAATTCAAGAAATCATACAGATTATTGAGAAGATGCAGCTTCTTCTTGAAAATCTTGATTATGCTGAAGGGTATGCTTTATACTATTCGCATTTATGGTATATTGAAAAAATTCAAGGTAATGAGAAAAAAGCAAAAAAATACATCACTAAATCTGCAGAAAAGCTTAATGTAAATAACATTGAAGATGAATTTGTATATTATACATGTAAGTATACGTATGCTGTTGAAAAATGGTTAGAAGAACATGATTCTGAAAGTGCAATAATTCTAGAAGAGTGTGTGCGATATTTCTTCAAGGAAGGATATTATAGGAGTTTAGCTCAAACTGTTGGTCTTTTGAGCATAATCTATAGCAGACTACATGAAAACACAAAAGCATTAAACTTAAGCAACAGCATTCTTGCTAACAGAGATCTCTTTGAGAATTTACCTCTTGATGTTAAAGGAATCATTTACTATTTCACAGGTTTGGGTTATATGTTAGATGCTAATCTAGCAGTAGCTGAATCTTATTTCAATGAAACTTACAATATCCTTAAACCAATTTACAAAGACAGTATCTATTTTGCTTATTATCTTGTTTTACTTTCTTATCTTGCTACCGTCAAAGGTTTACAAGGAGAAACAGAGCTAGCTGTAGATATGGTTAAAGAAACAGATACACTTCTCCAAACAGAATTTATCAAGAAAAATTTGGATGAAAATTCCAAGAAACAAATTACTCATACTCACAATTTGACAAAATTCTATAATTTATCACGTTTAAGCAATTATAATTCTCAAGAACATCAAGAATTAGTAGAAGAAATCTATGAAGGTTGTAAGGCTCAGTATAGTGATTTTATGACCTTTAGTGAGTTCATCCTTAATTCCAATCTTGATTCTGCTAAACTTCAATCATTATTAACAATTGATAATTTCAGCATTAACCGAGTAAAACACCTAACCGAATTCATGTTAGAAAAACAAAAGTTAGAAACAGAGAATAGCCAGGAACAGAAGACTTTGAACTGTATTTCTATTTTAGAAAAGCGTGTAACAACAAGCAAAACTACATTTATGGAACATGCCTATGCGGATCTCCTTATAGCTCAGCAACTTTTTTCACTTAAACGGTATGCAGAAATCTCTCCCCTTCTCAAGCAATATGAAAATAGGCTACAGCGAATTGAAGTTCTCGAACTGCGTGTTTTCATGGAAGCTTTCATCCAAGTAGGAGCATATAAGAACGGAGATCCTCTAGGACCAGCTTTACAATATATGGCCATAAAAAAATGTAGACTATATGGGTTCTCTAGATTGGAAAATACTCTATTGGATTACCTACAATTGCAGCAGAATGAGATAACAAGAACCATATAAAATTCAAGGGGGGATTCTTTGTTCGTTAGAGGCTATATTTGTCTCATAATTTCCTTGGATATTATTATCGTTACATCTACTATATTATTGATAATCTATGAAACAAAAATATGATCCTGACGAAGGAGACGAGGATTTTTTACCTATAGCATGGCATCCATAACATGAAATATGGAGTCATTTTCCACTTTTTTTAAAAAATCTGGGTTTAGTATTTCTCCTAGTATACTATAAGATAACTAAGAAAGATAAAGGCTTATTATGGCATAAAGGCTGGTAGTATTAAGATGGATCAAATAGTTCGCTTCAGTAATGTATCAAAGAGATTTCAGTTATTCTGGGAGGAAATAGTCATATTTAAGGAGATTAATCTAGAGATTGATAGAAATGAACTAGTTTTACTATATGGTCCTAGTGGAAGCGGAAAAACAACTCTACTTAATCTGCTTACAGGACTCATGCACCCAAACGAAGGGGAAATAGAAGTTGCTGGGTTATACATAGATTTGATTGAAGACAGAGAAAAGGCTGATTTTCGCTCAAACTACCTTGGAATAGTTTTTCAAGAAAACAACCTTGTTTCTACACTAACAGTCAGAGAAAATATAGTCCTCTTCCAGGAACTCTGTGGTTTTGATGGAGAGGAGGAGGAAAGGGAGAAGAAGATTGACGGATTATTAAAAAAATTAAAGATAGATAATAGAAAAGATAGTTTTCCAGCTCAGCTAAGCGGAGGAGAAAAGAAAAGAGTAGCCATAGCAAGAGCTTTGTCTAATGATCCACACATATTAATTTTAGATGAACCTACAGGAAACCTAGATCGCGAATCAGCAGATATGTTATGTGACTTAATCAACGAGATTTTTACTACAACAGATATCACAATAATTGTTGCATCTCACGACCAGAAGATGAAAGAGATGGCATCAACAATATATAGAATAGGTTCACAAGCAGTGGTTCTGGAAGAAGAGTATCCTGAAAGAAGAAAAAAGGATGATATCAAGTATAGAGCTATTGGTTCTATGGAAATGCAAGAAGAAGAAGAAGAAGTTGAACTCAATGATGGATACTCAGAGAAAGAAATAATGAACATGACAGAGGAAGAACTAGACTTCATAGAAGAAGAAGAGTAAAACTAAATGTGTGAGTGGGATAGAGATGATAGGACAACTGAAATTTGCTTGGATTGATTTTAGAAGATCATTCCTAGGCTCACTGTTTACCTTTATTAGCCAGATAATAACCTATTCAGCGATTACTATCAGCATTGGCTTATTCTCACTAATGAGAGCTAATCTCCAAATGTCATTAGATTATGTTTATTTTAGTTCCTACATGCTAATTACAATTTTTTTCATAGTGGTTTGTATAATAATTGGAATAATTGTAACCATCAGATCAATAGATCTTAAGTTTCAAAGTCAAAAAGATGACATAGCTATAATGAAAAATGTAGGAGGGAAAAGTAGGTGGATATATAGCTACTTCATCTTCAATCAGATATTAACAGCTGTAATAATGCTATTATTGGGGATAATACTAGGGCTAATCGTTCTAGTTATAACAAGCGTTTCTTTTGGCTTTGGGAGCATATTTAGCTATGTAGGATTCTTACCAATTCTTGCAGGAAACTTGGCAATATTGGTTTCTTCATATCTTAAAGCACATTATATAATATTAAAATTCATTAGCGAAAAAGACTTTGAAATATCTTCAAGTAGTTTAAGTAACTACAAGAGCATCTTTGAATTTGATGCAGTAATAAACAAGTTTAGTTCATCAGTAAAGCTAGGTATAAAGAATTTCCTAAGATCAGGAAAGGTGCTAACGAGCTTGCTGTTTAGCTTCTTTCTAATTTTCGCCTCAATTTCATTCGTTTTGGGACCATTAACAGTAACTGAAACACATTATGTAAATATGAATAATAGGTTTCAAGATTATTCTTATGTTGTAGGATCACCAGATGCGATAGATTTCTTTAATCAGAGTTTACCAGTTCAAGAATATAGTAACAGCTCCTATACTGGATTAGATAATGACCTAGAACACTTCTATAATACTTCAATATCAACTCAACTATTAACGGAATTAGAGGGGACAGGAGTAACGAATCAGAAGTACTTCATATCAAAACTGCAAGTACAAGAATTATCAGGGTATGAAATATTGAATGATATATACTTACCAATAGGGCAAGATCGTAAAGTATATGCTACCATAATAGGGTATGAAGATATCAGTTTTGAAGAAGAAGAATATATAGCAGGGATCAACCCGAACCCTTCGAAGGATGAGGTGTTGATAGGTGATTCATTGGAAGCTAAACTATTTGATAATAGCACGCTTCAAAAATTAAAACTTCACGATGATTCAAATCAATACAAAATTAGTGGGGTAGTAATAGATAGTTTTGCTGCAGGATACAGTATCTATTGTCCACTGAACAAATTAATCGCTGAGGGAGTTGCTAATGGGACTAATTTGCTTATGTTGGAAAACGTAGAAGCTGCAGTTTATGATGAAATAAGTGAGATTTTGGAAGGATATGGATATCAAATAGTAAGTATGGAGAAGATGATCGAGCAAAGTCTAGTGAATTATAACAACTTCACTAATATGTTTAAAGTGCTAGGGGGAGTAATGTTTGCAATATTTTCATTCCAAGTAATAGTATATTCATTCCTGTATTTCATAACATATAGAAAAGATTTCGAACTACTGTACCGTCTAGGAATTAAAAAGAAAAGAATATATGGAGCAGTGATAACGGCAATACTTCTACAAATCATTCCAGGGATAGCTCTAGGGAGTTACTTTGGAGCAATAATAGGAAGATATTTCCTTGTACCAAATGCAATATTATCAAACTTTGCAGTGATAATCATAGCAGTAATAGTGGGATTCATACTAATAGCAACAACTGCTTCAATCTACGCAAGTAAAAAAGGGTTAGAAAAAGTGATTAAATAGTCTATTAGGTCTTTAAAGCAAAATAATTTTCTTAAATTTCCGCAATTTAAACTCGTTATTTCTATTAGTGTCACTTTTCTCTTTTGAGGTTTAAATATGCTTCTTATACAAGAATATAAACAATCTAAGAGTGAAGCAATATGAAATATAGATACGATCCTGATGGGGATGGAGATGAAGATATTGGACCACCTTTATGGTGGCCATAAACAACTTTTTTTTCTTATTTTCTTTAAAATATTATACAACTATATATACTAATTTGAAAATATGATTATGAAGTAAAGATGGAATTCAAAAATCTCGAAAATAGTATTAAAAAAGTACAAAATATCGAGAATTTTAGAGTTTTAGTTAGAAAAATCCAATTAATTTCATATAATAAAAAAGCTGATAAAGAGATTTTGAGAATAATTGAAAGCTCGATAAAAAAGGGATTACAATTAGACGACAAAATATCTCTTACTCAATTATTTAGTTTAAAAATATCACAATTGCACCATCTTAGCGAAAATATTCCTATAGTAATGAGATTAAATGACAAAATACTCTCATTATCTGAAAGCATTAATTATAACGAAGGGATCGCATTATTTTACGCACATAGATGGTATATTGAAAAATTCAATGGGAACAAAGAAGAAGCTGATATTGCCATAAAAAAATCTATTCAAGTACTAAACAAAATCGAAAATCCTGATAAATTAACTTCTAATATATGTAAATATACTTATGCCGTTGAATTGTGGTTAGAAGAAAATAATCCACAAAGCGCCTCTATACTTGAGGAATGTGTTGATTTCTTCCATAAGGAGGGATTTTACAGAAGTTTAGTACAAGCATTAACTGTATTATTTGTTATTTATCAAGATACTCAAAATAGGAAGGGAGCATTGAAAGCAACACAAAAACTGTTAAGTAACAAAATTCCTTTTGACAATCTCCCTAATGACATTCAAGCTATTTCCTACTACTTCATAGGTTTAAGTCATAAATTACAACTGAATTTATCTCTAGCAGAAAGATATTTAGAAAAAGCTAGAAAAATTCTCAAAGAAACATTTGAAAAAAGCATATATTCATTTTATTACATACCTGTATTAACACACCTTTCCACAGTATTAGCGTTACAAGGGGAAATTGAACAATCTCTAGAATTAATAAAAACAGCAGAAACTCTACTTCAAGGTAAAATCTTCTCAAATTACTCTGATCCAATAAGTAGTAGACAACTAAAACATTCTTTCAATTTAGTTAATTTTTATATCAAATCTAGGATATATGACAGTGCGAGTGATGAAATTATAGGTCTTATTGATAACATCTATACTGATTGTAAAATAAATTATAGTAATGCAATTATGCTAACAGAATTCTTACTAAATGCTCATTTAAATCATGAACAACTAATAGAGTTAAAAAACACTAATAATGCT
>DAOVRE010000099.1 GCA_030628305.1 Candidatus Heimdallarchaeota archaeon
AATTAATGAAAGATGTAGAACGAAAGAGAGTAGAATTTGGGCTAGATTAAAATATTGAATTTCTTTTTTATCTATGTTAATTGATGTTCCATTGAATTTCTCGTTATACTAAACGACAAGTTTAAAAGAAGTCGTAGAAGAAAAAAGAATGTCGAAAATAACGGGGCAGTAGTTTAGCCTGGCCTATGATGGGGGACTGTCAAGTTCCTTGCAGTCTTGCATTGAATGCCGAACTCCTTCGACCCGGGTTCAAATCCCGGCTGCCTCGCCACTTATATCTTTTTATTCGATAGCTTTTTATTATTTCAATAATCAATTGTTCTTGATGAAGCGATATGCTCTATTATTCATGTTTGTTGTACCTCTGATTGTAGGGTTATCAATAGCTGGTACTCCCACTTCTGCAAATAAATATGTTGTAGAGGATGGGGACCTTCTTGATTATGGCTACCAGCTGTATGTTGATGGATGGCTTGTTGAAGAACACGATGAGGAAGATCCTGTTAAAAAAGTTATCAGAACTACTAGCATTGAACCTCCTGGTCTATATCAACACCTTATCGGTATGAGAAACGGAGAAATACTTCCCACTTTTGTCATCGATCCCGATGATGGTTTTGAATACGGACCTTATGTTGATGAAGCTTTAACCTACATGAATCTCCAGATTTACAAGATTAATGGTTATCATGTTACTGAACTTCCAACTGAACCACCAACGAGAAGTTTCGGATATTGGGTTCTTGTGGTAGGTGGAGGGATTTTAGGGACAGCAGGTGTAATATTCCTAATTTATGGTGGTTATCGTTTTTATCCTAAGATTTTTGGTAAACGATGTATGACTTGCAAAAAAAGTGCTCTAGGCACCTGTAAGAACTGTGGTCAAGCATTTTGCGATAGCTGTTATTCTAGTGGCTGTCCAAATTGCAAAGGAAGATCCCTCATTAGATTCAAATGATTTGATGTGTCCCTTCGAAATTCTTTTAAGTTTTCTTACTTCTCTCTCCTTAATGAGTCGTCGCTTCCATTATACACTATTACTTGTTATTATATCGTCTTTAGTTCTTACTCAGTTCACAACAGTAGGAGCTTATGATCCACTTTATGGAGTGGAGTATGATGATATTGTTGATGTGGCTTTTATTAGCTGGATTAATGGAGAATTTTCTAGTAATTATACTGCAGATGGTCCTTTCAGAGTTACAGTGAACCCAGGCGTACTAAATCCCGATTTTATTGATGGGATTCTTGGGATGATGGTGGGTGAAGTAAAACCCTATATTACATGGGAGGATACCGCGGGGAATTTAGTCGAATATTATGATACAACCATAGTAAAATTGGTGAAGGATTCTACTCCAGATACATCAAAAGCTTGGAGAATAATTCGTCCAATTCTTTCATCTATAATTGGGATAGGTGTAGTCATCGGTAGTATTTATGCTGGAGTAAAAATTCGTCAACGTATTGGCATAAAAGGGTGCACTAATTGCAGTAATAAAGCAGCCTCTAAATGCGCTAAGTGTGGAAAGCATTACTGTTCCAATTGCTCTTCTACAGGTTGTACTAACTGTGGTAGTAGACAATTTATCCGTTATTAATCCTCCCAATTATTTATTTTACCCTTTAATGCCAGGATAGCCAAGTGGTACGGCGGGGGTCTCGAAAACCTCTGGCATTAGCCTCCGGGGTTCAAATCCCCGTCCTGGCTCCATTTTGAGAAATAGCTGCTTTTTCTTAACTATCTATTTTCTTTAGCTACTATTATTTCATTAAGTTTTTATTTGCTTGAGTTTTCTTTTGTTTGTAGGTTTGAGAATTATGGTTTCTCCAAAGTTTCGTGTTAGAAGTATTTATGATGTCTCCATTATCAAATTGATTCTGGATAATCTTGATTATGAACTTATTCAACCAAATATTGAACAAAAAAAATTATTCAACTCAAAAGATAAAATGTTTTCGTATGACATCGAAATCATCGATATATTAGACGGATATGGGGTTTCGATTGAGGGCGAAGAAGAATATGTGTCGTCTATAACGTCACTTCTTTTAGAGAAGATACCCAATTCGATAAGTCTTCAGCATCCAGTGCAGTTACATGCAATATACAATGGTAAAGTTGTTCATGTGAATCACGAGAAAAATCTATCCGTTGTTGATATTGGTGAAAATATTAATACTATTATGTTTGGTTCAGATTTTCATAGAGGGCAGAAAATAGTTGTCCAAATAAAGCAATTGAACATTTTTGATGATCAACTTCCAGTTTGTTCTACTATAATTCACTTCCCTGGACAAACAGTAATTCTTGAAAGAGATGCAAACTTTGTAAGAGTTTCGAGGAAACTTCCTAAAGCAGATAGAGATAAATTATTTGAGTTAGGTAAGAAATTACGCCCCATGGATCATGGGTTAATTATGAGAACTAGTGCAAGTGCTTCATCCTCTGAAGCTATTCAAGCTGATATTGACCATCTCGTACAGGGGGCAGAGGCGCTTGACCTTCTTATATCTGGTTCATCCTATGGTCCAGGTATATTGCAACCAGGTCAAACTGTTGCTCATACACTTTTTCCAAAAGATGCAAAAGACACACTTACTAGAATCAGAAATGAGGTTATTCCAACAATCCCCCTATATCATTGGTTCATGTCTTATTCCCCAGAACTTAAAATCACTACAACATTTGCAGAGAAAGTATCATCTGAGATAGATGGAGAAAAGCTCTCTCAAATTTTGAAACAAATAATATTAGAAAAGGATTTTTCAGATAATACTCTTATTCGACTACAGGAGTATAGGCTGACTTCTCCTCCACAAGAGAGAGTATTAGGTCAGTTGAATATCAAGAATGATATTTTAACAATAAAAAGAAGCTTCCGATCTTCCCGCGGAGTTCATTATGGATTAAGTTCTGATATACAACAAGGTGACACTTCAATTGTCATTACAAGGGAAGGAAGTTGGACAATACACTCGAAAATATCGCGTGATGGAAAGATTATTGGTGAGCTTGTAAAAGTCGTTACACCTATAGAGCTTTTCGAGGGTAGTCGTATACGATTCATTGATTTAGGTCTAACTATTATCAAGCAGAATGACGATACAGAAATTAAAGACGAGGGATTAGTACGCAATCTATCTGAGCAAGGTATAATCTCTTCAACCTTCAAAGACAAGATATATTCATTATTTGAAGAGTGTCAAAAACAAATGGAAGATGGAACTGAGCAAATCTTAATCCTTTCTGAATAAAATCTTTTGGAGATTAACTTGAAAGAACACTTAACCGCAGTTAAATGGGATCCCGCTGTCCCTCCTTACTCTTTCCTTTTTGTAAGGGATTTTAAGAATGCTCCTGATATAATTTATAAGAAATCCATTGGTCTTAATCAACCATTCAATCTTGAAATTAAAAGCAGTAAAATTTGCATAGGACATTCAATCGATAAAAACAACTACTATCTTTGTTCTAATGTTACGGATGAGAAATATGTTCGATGTTATAATTGTGAACAGAAGGATTTTCAAAAATGCTTTATTCTTTGTGATGCAAGCAAACCTTTTGGAAATTGTTCTAATAACCCTGCAGCATATGAGTACTGTAAAACACATCTGTCGTCTGTCTATCTTGCATTAATCGCAAATGAAGTGAAGGTTGGGGTTTCTTTCTCACCACTCAAACGGTGGGTAAATCAAGGCGCAGATGTAGCCGTTGAAATTTTTAGAGCTAAAAATGGTTTTGATGCTAGAATACTTGAAAAGGAAATATCAAAATCATTTAGTATTTCACAATCAATCAGGAAGACACACAAAGCGAGGAAACTTAACTTTGATTTGAATAAATCCCTTCCAGAGTTTCATGAGTTAAAGGATAAAGTCATAGAATTTTTAGACAAACATAATTATGTTTCACAAGAATCTGACCTATTATACAAGGAACAACACCTTTCCTCCTATTATGGTAATATTTCCAAACTACCAACCACTCCAATAATTAATGATGTAGAAAAAACAAATCAGATTGTTGGGACAGTTGTCGGTGTAAAAGGAAAACTGCTCGTTACTCAAGTAAATAGCAGTTATTATGTAACAAATCTTTCTAAAATTGTTGGACGAATCATTGAATTCTCAGACAAACCATTTAAACTTAAGGGTCAGAAATCCTTATCTGATTACTTTTAGCTGACCTGCATGAGCAATGAGTAAGTGTAGAATAGTTTAAATTATAATGGTAAAATTGATTAACTGATAATGCATGAGTGACTTCAAAAATCGTAATATAGAGTGTGTTATGGCTATTCTGAAGGAAAAAAGCCCAGCGACAACCAAAGAATTACTAGCTCTTACTGATAAATTCCCTGATTTATGCATTGGCTGTACTTCTGGTGGAGATGTTATCATGGCTGGTAAAGAATTAGTTGAACAAGGATTTGTTGAACGAAATTGGACTTCTAAAGGATACCTTTGGAAGTTAATTAATGATGCAGCATAGATTTGGATAAGGTGTTAATATGGTAGTTTGGTCTAAGATAAGAAGAGATTTCCCCGTGTTAAATCAGCTTTACGAAGGTAAAAACTTGATTTATTTTGATTCAGCTTGTATGGCACTCAAACCTGTTCAAGTTTGGGAAGCTATGGAATATTACTACAAATATTTAGGAGCCTGTGGAGGTGCTGGTAGATCGACACACAGCTTGGGTCAAGAAACCAGTATGCTGACTGAGGAAGCAAGAGTCAATATTGCAAGTTTCATTAATGCAGCCTCTCCTAATGAAATAATTTGGACACGTAATGCTACTGAAGGTTTAAACATTGTAGCCGCTACCATGCCTCTGAAAAAAGAAGAAAATGTTGTGACAACGACATTAGAACATCACAGTGGTATGCTTCCGTTCTATAAGAGATGTCAAGAAAGTGGAAGCGAAATGAGATTAGTCCAAGCTTGTAAAGATGGTACATTCGATCCTGCTGATTTTGAAAAACAAATCGATGATAATACTAAGATTGTCTCGTTTGTTCACACATCCAATTTGACTGGAACTATAACACCCTTAGAAGAAGTAGTTGAAATAGCTCATGATCACGGTGCTCTAGTAGTCTCCGATGAAGCTCAATATGCTCCTCATAGCAAGCTAGATGTCAGAAAGATTGATGTTGATTTCAGCGTTTTAAGCATCCACAAAGCTTGTGGTCCTACTGGAATTGGTGTTCTATATGGCAAATATGACCTCCTTGAAGACTTGGATATGTTCCTAGTTGGTGGAGATGTAATCGAAGATGTAATTTATGAAGATGGAAAAATCATTCCCAAGTATCTTCCACCACCACATAAATTTGAAGCAGGATTGCAGAATTATGGTGGAATGATGGGTGCAGGTGCGGCTGTAGAATATTTGCAAAAAATAGGTATGGATACAATTCATAGACGAGAACAAGCTTTTTCCCGAAAACTTTTAGAAGGAATTCTTGAGCTTGAAAAATTCGAAGTGATTGGACCTTTGGATTATAAACAAAGAGCAGCTCTTGTTTCGTTTAGGCCAAAATCTGGAAGTATAAACCATAATGATATTACTGAATACTTCAATGAAATGGTTCCAAATCATAAGATACTAATGAGGTCTGGAAACTTGTGTGTTCACCCTTTCCAATATCAAATAGGGTTGAATCCTGGTAAAGGTGAAGGTGTAGTTCGAGCCTCACTTTATATCTACAATACCATGAATGAAATTGAGATATTTTTAACTGAACTAGAAAATTTTGCTAAATTCATAGATTAGTTTAATGAAAGCACGCATAGAAACTTTCATTTTACCAATCATTTTCTGATTTTTATTCTAATCTACCGAAAGCATTAAAAAATAAACATTCTGTGATGATACTGGACAGAATTTTTCACAGAGGTGTTTAGAGTGAGTGATGAGACCCTCGAGCAGGTAAACGAAGCAATTCAATTGTTGGAAAGAATAAGCGAGGATACAACCGTACCCCGAAATATAAGAAGAGCTGCAACAAACTCTCTTGAAATCATGAGGGAACCTGATCCCGAATTGAGTTTAGCAGTAAAAGCAAATAATGCAATAGAAATACTAGATGAAATATCCCAAGACCCTAACTGTCCTGCCCATGCAAGGACGATGTTGTTACAGATAATACCTCTTCTAGAGATAACAGATTATGATTACTAACCTCAAGTGTTAGTCGATTGTGACAATTCCATCTATTGCTCTCTTTTTTTTAATTATTTACTTCCTTTTCAGGTTTGTAATCATTCTTGATTGTTGTTCCAGGTGCAACTACTGAATTGGTTGCTATTTTTCTTCCAGCAAAGATGAGTGTGTTTACTCCTAT
>DAOVRE010000151.1 GCA_030628305.1 Candidatus Heimdallarchaeota archaeon
AAAGACTATAGATCAAGTTGTTAGTATGGTACCAGGGTTAAAGGATGTTGAGATTCTAGAACCTGTTTATGTTAAAGGTCATCCAAAAGAAGAATCTTTCAAAGCATTAGACATAATGGCAGAAAAAATAGCTGAAAAACATAAAGAGTTAAATCTTCTTTAACTCCTTTCTTTTATCGTTGAGAACCCTCGGATCGATAAAATTCTTGGAGCAACTTGAGTTGGAAAATGTGATTATACAAAAGAAAGACAAAAATGGCAAACAATATAGAATAAAAGGCAAGTATACACATGAAAAGAAATTCATATGCAGAAGAAGAAACTCAGGACACTATCTTCCTCAAAGAATCAAGCAAAGTTTATATCAAAATGTCTGATGGTCAAGAAATTTTTTGTCAGTATTCCTTAGGTGACAAAACGAAATCTGATATTGTCTTTTTCTTTGTTCAAGGTTTCGCATCAGGATATCTCGCTTGGAGTGACTTTTGGGATGCTTTACATCAGGAATTCAATCTGGTTATTGTTGACCCAAGAGATAAGAATTCTAATAAATTGATGAAAAGTAGTGAGTGTTCAGTTCATCGAATGGCTCTTGATTTTGCGGAAGCAATTAAATTTCTACAGCTTGATGAAAAGAAATTAGTTATTTTTGGTTCTAGTATTGGTGCAAGTTATGTTGCACACCTAGTAGGACAAAACATGATTACTCCGAAAGGTTGTTTCTTGACAGGCCCAGCTAGAAAACCACGAGCTCCACGTAAATTAATAAATTTCGTTTTCTTATTTCCTGCTTTTGTGATGAATTTTCTAGGAAAGCTGGCTGCTAGGATATATTTGAGGAATAAAGTAGCTGATGGGTTTCAAAAACAAGTCTACTCTGACAGAATCAATAATACTGATTTTCGAAGATGGAAACATTGTAGAATTTTACAGGATTGGGATGCAACAGAGGATTTTAAGAAAATGAAGAATCCTGTATTCATTGTTAGAACACCCGATGATAAATATCATGAATCTGATGAAATTCAAATTGTTCATGAATTAATATTAAACTGCAAGTTTATCGACGTACAAACATATGATTACTGTCACACTAAACCAAGTGTTTATGAATTCACACAAACAATCAAAAAAGCAATTCTTGAAGAGATGTAAAAGAATAGCCATATTAGGTCATTACATGATAGATCTTAACATTCAAGCTATTGAATGAGCTCTCTGAAATCTAACTGAATCAGATGTTAAATGGATATTCAACAGATTATTCTATTATTCTATGCATTATATTCTCCATAGTTCCTTTTCCTTTAATCTTCTTGCCTTTCCAGGTACCTTCAGCAGTTAAAACATAATTAGTGATAAATTGGTTTTCTTTACCAAGTTTACCTATCCAAGATATTTTTGCATTAGTTGTCACTTTTAAGACTAAGAGAGGATTGCCTGTCTCATCTTTTCCTCCTGTTACTTTCCACTCTGTTGGCACTTTGGAGGGTATATTCTCATCTTCAGAATAGCCTTGCTCTTCTATCATGAAGTCATATGGTTGAAAATGGAACCATTCATTATCCATAACCAAAGCACCTTCTCCTGCTTCAAATATTCCTTCGTCCTTTATATCTAGAGAATGATAGAATAAATGGATAGAACCTTCTGGAAATTGCAAATTAAGCCATCGCCAATCGTAGATGTTTAGAATAGAGAAAATGCCTGTCCCATGTTCAATAATTCCTCGCCCATTTTTGATTTCTACTTTCTTTCCCTCTACGATGAATTCTCCTGTAACTTTGAAGGCAAAACTATCGTAGAATTCTTGTGCCATAGAAGGACTAATAGCCATTCTGCCATTATAATAGACTAAGATCCCCTTAGGGTTAAGAGGAGTGTAAGTCAATTTAGCTTTCATATCTAGTTTTTTGTCATGGAATTCAAAGGTATAACCTTCATCCCAGGTACCATCAATAAGAAAATCAAGCTCGGGTTCAGCAACTTCTTGGTGGTAACGATTTTTTGATTTGTTAAGCAATACTCCTTTTTGGTAAAATTTTTCCCATTGTCTAGAAGAAAATTTTTCTGAAACAATATAGGAATCGAGAACAGATAAACGAAGAGAAGGAGAATCAACCCAGAAAAATCTGAAAACAGTATCAATCTTATCTAGATTTTCTTTTCCTTCAGAGTTAAACATAACATAAATCATACCTTCTTCCATAGGTCCTTTATTACCTTCAGAAACAGGATATATAGGCTCTAGAAGTTTCTTATTGGCATTAACAAAATCCTCACCAATCTTTCTATTAGCTCTTTTTAATTTCCAAAGTAATCCAAGATTCTTAAGAAAGAAAGAGAGTTTTGGCTTAGGTTTAATATCAGCTTCACTCATATTATCATATAGTAAATAAAAGAATGATATTAAATGTTTTTCTACGAAAAAAGGGAAGAAAAGGAAAGAGAGCAAAGAAAAATGGATAAAGAACTCCTTTTCAAACAGTTTAACAAGAAAGGGAATGAAGTTCCTACTTCAGTACTTTCAGACTGAGACGAATTTTTTTCTCTACATCTATCTTGATGGATAATAATAGAAATTGATAACAAACTATTAAAAAAGATACCAAGGCAACAAAAACTTTTATTGATGAACAGTATATTATTACAAAAGGTGATATTACTGACTCAAAAAGCATTAGTACTGCTAGCAGATGATAATGATGATATAAGAATGTTATTTAGTATGATGTTATCAGAATACAAGGTTATACATGCTAAAAACGGTGAAGAAGCAGTAACAGTCTATAAGGAACACAAGCCTGATTTAGTTCTGATGGATATTTTAATGCCAGTAAAAGATGGGATAGATGCAACAGAAGAAATAATCGAATTTGATCCTAAAGCTAAAATAATTGCGATTACGGCTTATTTTTCAAGATCAAAAGATATTATTCAAGTTGGAGCAAGCCAAGTAATGAGAAAACCTTTCGAAAAGAGCGAATTACTTGAAGTTGTTGAAAAAGAATTACTATAATTTAAATATAAAAGTACTAAGTCTCTCCATAAGTAAACTCTATGATTCAGCATATGAGAGCTAGATTATTTAAATAAAATCATTTTTGATGAATACGCAGGTTAGAGCATAATCAATAAAGTCTTCTCAATGCTAAAGAAGTAAAAGAAAGAGATTGACAGGAAAGAGTATGAAATCTCTACACCGACACTTTAAGGCTAAAAGGAATTCTTTTTTTACTCTTTTTTCCACGCATGTGTTACTCGTTCCCATCCTTGAACAAAATTATATTTCTCATATAACTTTAGAGCAGCTTCGTTAGCACTATCTACGGCAAGACTCATAGTTTTGTATCCTTGGTTCTTGAGTGTAACAATGGTGTGCAGTAGTAGTTTAGAACCTAGTTGACGTCCTCGATATTCAGGAATAACACCCATAATCCACAAATGTCCATTCCCTTCTCCATGTGTAGGTTTGACGCGTGTGTAACCTATGAGTTTGGATCCTTCAACAAGTACAATTGATGCTTCATCTATTATCTCATCTTCCTTATCAAATAGTTCTTTGAAATATTCTTTTCTTTCTTATTCCAGGTTTTGGAGTTCAAAATAGAAAAGAAGAAGAAGAAGGAAAAAACTCGGAAATGTTTAAGAATTGTACTCGGTATATTTGAGGTTGTAGGGAAGAAAGAATATCATGAGAATATCAGAGAAAATTTTACAAATAAAAAAATCAGCAATCCATGAGATGACAAGGTTATCAAAAGAAATAGAAGATGTAGCATTTCTTTCTTGGGCTAAACCAACATCAGATACACCTGAACACATTAAAGAAGGAGCTATTGACGCAATAAAAAGTGGTCTTGTAGGAGGTTACACAACTAGCGCTGGATTAATAGAATTACGACAAGAGATTGTAAAGAAACTCGGTAGAGACAATGCCGTAAAAACTAGTATTTCAGAAGTAATTGCAACAGTTGGAGCAATAGAAGGTTTATGTGCAGCTGTTTTTGCTATTCTAGATCCAGGAGATGAAGTAATTTTACCTTCACCAACTTACTCTACACACATCAGATTGGTTAGGTTAGCATCTGGAAAACCTGTAATGGTACCATTAATCGAAGAAGAAAACTATGCTTTGGATATAGAAGGAATAAGAAAAGCAATAACACCGAAGACAAAAGCAATAATCTATTGTTCACCAAATAATCCAACAGGAACAGTTTTTCCAGAAAAACAGTTGAGGCAATTAGCAGAGATTGCTCTAGAGCATAATCTAATGATAATCACAGATGAAGCCTATGAATATTTCGTGTTTGATGATCACAAACATTTCAGCATTGCATCAATGCCTGAGATGAGAAAGAAGGCTATAAGCTGTTATACCTTCACAAAAACCTATGCGATGACAGGATGGAGGATAGGGTATTTACATGCTGATGAAGAATTAATTCCACATATAACCAAAACGCACATACCTCTAACAATATGTGCCCCAGTGGTTTCACAATACGCAGCAATATCAGCGTTAAAAGGATCACAGAAATGCGTAAATGAATTTAGAGATCACTATTTGGCTACAAGAAATTTAATGTGTGATAGATTGGATAATCTTGATAATGTTTTCAGCTATAATAAACCTGGCGGGTCGTATTTGATGTTCCCAAAGATAGAATTAGAAGAAGGGAAAGACTCATCGGCATTTTGTAAAAGAATGTTAAGAGAAGCAAAAGTATCAACAACACCAGGAATAGCTTTTGGACCAACAGGAGAAAGTCATCTAAGATTGTCATTCTGCGTTCCAGAGAAGGAAATCAATAAGGCGTTTGATAGAATGGAAGCTTATTTCAAACAGAAATAAAGTCTATAAAAATTCTGATACTGCAGGATTATCACTTCTTCGAATATCTTAAGAGGTTCTTGGTCAGCAAGTGGGTTTCTCATATTGAAAATAGCATGGTCTACACTCATTTCAGCAAGTTCTTTAGTGACAGCAATGATATCGTTTGCAGATTTGTAGATTTTTCCACCTGGATTAATATCAGGAGAATTAGGTCTAGCACCATATGAATAAAGTAACCTTATAATTTGAGGATTACTATT
>DAOVRE010000024.1 GCA_030628305.1 Candidatus Heimdallarchaeota archaeon
ATTGCAAGTATTTTCATTGTTTTAGCATTAAGTTTTGGCGCAATCCAAGCACTATCTACTCCAGTTTTTGGTACAATTGCAGTACGAATGAGTAATGATAAAACAATAAATACTAGTATTGCTGTATTAGAATCCAATTTAGAAAATCTAAAAATTGTTGATTATAATACATTAGAATTCGCTATTGAGATATCTCGAATCGTTGGACCAGTCATCTGGGTTGGTCATGGAGATGCTGATGGGATTGAAACAGCTGATACGTCAATTTCTTGGGATGATTTTTCAAGGAATATCAAGCGAACAGCAGCATCAGATTATGTACTATCGTGTTATTCCAGTAATTTAATAGAAAAAACAACACTTGATCATGACGATGCACTAACCTTTGCTGGTGAAATAGATAGCACTTTAGGTGCACTGATTGTATCATATTATTGTAATCCATCAATATCAATTGCAGAAAAAGCAATATCTCATATAAGCTCTCTTCAAAATAAGAGAGTTACTTATACTCCTCTCTTGATTTTACTTGATCCTGGTGATGGTGGTGGTGGTACCCCCCCTCCTCCTACGTCTGTAGTTTGGGCGAATCCTAACATACCAGGTGCAGGGTTTACAACAGGTGAGATGATTCTACATGGATTAATTATACTGATTTTAATAATATCCCTCTTTGCTATAACTGCTGGCACCATGATTGGTACAAGTTCCATATTTGCTTCTGCTTTTCTAACTGCCTTAGCTACAGCTGGAAACTTTGTAGCAACTTTGATGATTGTAATCACAGATTTCTGTAATGGAGATTCTTCGATACTGGATTTTATAGGTGATTTAATAGGTATACTAGTTACTCTCATTGATGTTGTAATAATATTCAAAAGTTGTCTTGATATAATTTATGGGATTTTTGGTTTCCTCCTATTTATGACTGCCTTAACTACGGAATCTGCGGCAAAGGTTGCATGTCCTCCTGTTTGGGCTGTAACTCTAGGAATCACTATAGTCGCAACACTAGCTGAAATAGGTAACGCAATTAATGATTGGAAAGATTAACTAAAATGGAGAGGATATTTGAATGAATGAAAATATAGGAAATGAAGAAAGATTACTTAGACAAGATATAGAACCTAGTACAAAATTGCATACATTGTTACATACAAAACAGTATTCAAGATACAGCCTGTTCCAACACTTATTGCTACCCATTTTGCCCCTTGCATTATTCCTTTTCATAGGTTTTCATGAGAACTATGAATTCTTAGTGCAAATGCTCTCGAGAATTGTTCTTATTCTGTACATTTTAGTAATTCTTGTAGCCTATCTCATAACTAAAAAAATAGATACTCTTTTCATGATAATCGCTTTTGTTATTGAGTTTCCAATATTAGTTTTCCTTGCTTACTTTGATCAAATGGTAACTTTGCTTACTCTGAGCGTTATAGGCTCTCTTCCTTGGATCTACCTTCGTATAAGTATCTTTCGTTCTTCCTCTCTTAAAGAGTCAAAGAAAATTTCTCAAGCGAAAAAAAGTCAAGGTAAGTTTTCAATAGAAAACAAGTCTTAGACTTATTCTTTTTTTTATCATTCCCCATTATAGTGAGTTCTATCTCTTCGAGGATAACCTATAACGAAATATGATGTTAAATTTCACATCTATTAGTTCTTCGAAAAAAGTTTTATGTATCTACCCCTCGAAGTATTAAGCTCTTTTTTTAATGTTTAAAAAAGATAATCATTCACATAGCTATAAAAGTGTCTATTGTATTTTATTCAATACAAGAATTCGTGAGGTAATGTTCACTTGAAACTGATGAAAATTCAAATCAGATTATCAGCTTTCAATTTGTTCACTTTATTAGAAGGGCGTTAAACGTCAGTTAAACAGTTGTTAAACACCACTTTTTACATAGACTCATATCTAATAAGGTAGGTTCTTGGACTCATTATTTGCAAAACAATGTAAAATATTTCTGTATGAGAAATAATATAAAGAAGCTTATAACTTGAATGAGTATAATAGGTGTCTTTTTGAATGGGATTCATTGATGAAACTTTATATCTCTCTATAGTTTTCGTTTGTCTTGTTTACTTAATCTCTCTCTTTAAGAACAGCAATACAGAATGGGTAATATTGGAGATTGATGAAAAGGATTATCCTTTAGTCAGCATTATAGTTCCTACATTGAATGAAGAAGATAACATAAGTAATTGTTTAAACAGTCTGATGAATCTAGATTATCCAAATAAAGAAATTATAGTTGTGGATGGAGGATCAACAGATAAAACTTCAGAACACGTTTCGAATTATCCTGTCAAATATATAAGTGAACCTTACTTACCCAATGAATGGATTGGAAAATCTTATGGATGTCACTTAGGATTCCTTGAGTCAAAGGGAGAAGTCTTATTGTTTACCGATGCAGATACACAACATTCTCCTCAATCTTTGAAAACAGCTGTTTGTCATCTTCTAGGAACAGAAGCTGATTTGTTCTCAATGCAACCCTATCAAAAATGCAAAAGATGGTATGAATATCTAGTTAGCTATTTTTATTTCTTAGGTTTCATTATAGGTGGTCCAATAAGTGATATTAATAATCCATTTGACAAAGAATCTTATTTAGCGATTGGACAATACATGATGTTTACCCGGGAGGGGTATGAGAATCTTGGTGGTCATAGGGCAGTTAGAAGTTCATTAGTAGACGATTTAGCCCTTGCGAAACTATGTAAAGAGAAAGAAATGAAATTGAATTTTATTAGTTCTTCTGATTTAGTCTCAACTAGAATGTATCCTAACAGTTTTATGGATTTTTACAATGGTTTCAAAAAAAGCATTGCTGGTGGAATACTTACAGTAACGTTCTTGAGATTTCTGTTTGCAATGTTCTGGTTAATTTATTATTTGTTAGCTCCTTATTTCTTGATAATCTATTTTATCTCAAAACCAGACTGGTATGTTTGGGATTATGGTATAGGAATAATTGTGAATATATTACTGTATTTAGCATTTGCAGTCAGTGTTTGGTGGTACTGGAGGAAAAAGGGCGATTGGAAATGGTATTTCTTCCTATTTTTCCCTATTACAATGTCAATAGATTTCATTCTGATAGTAACAGCCATCTATTCAGGTCTACGTGGAAAGAAAGTTGTATGGAAAACAAGATACTACTCCACTAAACAAAGCTCATCTAACCTGTTAGGTAAAGAAATAGAGCAGTGAGTATCTTTGTTGATGTTGAATGTGATTGGTTACAAATGAGTGACAATATCGATTGAAATAGAATGAAGGAAAACTAGTCACATTCTTAAACTACAAACACCTGTCATTGAAAAAAACATATTTTTGTAATTTTTTTTGTTAGCCTCCACCTATGGGTGGAAATATTACTAGTAAATCATTTTCTTGTAAAATATAGTCTAATGTCTCATGGATTCCATTAACGAAAATTATCTTCGCAAGTTCTTCTTTGATTGTGAACTTATCTATTATGTCTTTTATTGTTGATCCTTGTTTAACTTCTATGATTACAGCTTCCCCAATTTCAGTGTTTGGAAGATATTTTCTTAGTGTTGCATAAAGTTTCAAATTAATTTTCAAACTAAAACATCCTCACTTGGGTCTTTACACATCTAAATCACAATTACCAATAATCCACTTCTTTCACTTTTTTTTCTATGAAACCATGACCTTTCATATGCTGTCCTCCACAAAGCAAGTACATCCCTTTAGCAAAAAGACCTATTCTTGCTCCTTCTGGTATGATTACATCATATTTGCTTATCGGGTTATGGTTGATGAATATTTCACCAATTTCATCAAAACTTAAACTTAATCTGTTATTGATAAGATGTGCTAGTGTTTCATCTTTATTCCAGTTCAATTCAATTTTTGATTCATCCGTAGAACCAGAATTTTCAGCTAGTCTTCTAAGTTTTCCATAAAGATGTATATTTATGATAGACATATCGAATAATACCCTTTGTATTCTTTCACAGAAACAATTTAAGTTTTTATGTCGATTAAATATCATATCACGTGATAGAGAATTTAAAGAAAAAAGAAAAGGAAGAGGTTTATAAGTTTGTATTATTTTTTTCTATAGTTTTGGGACTGTTTTTACATTTTTTCAAAGACAGCATCCAACTCTTCATTTGTTACATCGAATGTTACATCATGAGGCGGAAGTTTTTCATCCATAAAGAATTGAGGTAGTCTATCATCATCCTTTGTAAAACCTGCATTCTTATTGAACTCTCTTTCTGTCTTGAGTATTTTATTCCCAACTGTAGTTATATCGTATTTCTCTTTTCCTAGGAAACCAGCAACAGTCTCTTCTAATCCTTCCATTCCTTCAGCTATGTCTAGAATAGCAAAAGCGATGAAAAGACAGTAACCTGATTGGTCAACATATGCTGTTGTAGATTGGAATGCTCTGCTCAAATCTGCTTTATTCAGTTCTCGAGGATCTGCCCCACCCGCACTACCTAAAATCTCAGGTGCAATTGTATATCCTGCAGTATGGTCTGCTCCCATTGTTGAAGTAGCGTAAGTTACTCCTATACCTCTTATTGGTCTTGGATCATATGCTGGCAAAGCTTGACCTTTAACAACTGCAACACGATCGATACCCCATGTTTTAGCGGCAATATTTGCTCCTTGCATGAAAGTAGCACCATCTTCATCATTAGGGTCATAGCCTTTCTTCATGAACTCAATTGCAGCTTGACCATCACCCCAAGGGATTTTTCCTGCTTCCATTGCGACTGCAAGGGCATTACCCGCATCGATAGTATCTATACCTATATCATTACAAATGCGATTAAGCTTTGCTACATGTTCTAAATTGTCAATAATAAGATTTGTTCCTAATGCCCATGCTGATTCATATTCTAAAGGTGAAACAATCATTTTTCCTGTGTTCTTGTCTGGTACTGTATTGCTACATCGTATTATACATCCTGGGTGACAAGCATGACCGTATTCTCCTTCAGCTTTGTCACCAAACTTTTCATTTGTTTCATCGACAAGTTCATGCACTGCTTCACCAGAAATGTTCTTTGCGCCTTCAAAGTATCCTGATCTAAAATTCTTAGTCGGTAAAGCTCCAGCTTCATTAATTATGTTTTGAAGAACGTTGGTCCCATAATTTTTGAGAGCTCCTTTATCAGTCCCAGCTTTTCCACCTGTAATTGCGTGCTCGTTGAGGGCATTGACCATCTTTGTACGACCTGTATTGAACAATTCTTCATTCACAGGCATTGGTCGCTCTCCACCAGTATCGTCTGTTATTATAGCTATAATCCTCTTTGATCCTAGAACGGCTCCTAACCCACCTCGTCCAGCATATCTACCTGGATCTGTATTCTCAGGATTATTACCAAAAATACCTGCATTTTTGAGTAATCTTTGTCCAGCTATTCCAGCTCCACATAATCCTGATTTTGGATGTTTTTCCCATAGTTTTTCTATAAGTTCATATAGTCCCATATTGGCATGCTCATTTGCTTTAATAAACTCAATTTTGTCTTTTGAAATAAGAACATGATACCAATCTTTGTGTTCTGGAAACCCTTCGACAATTACAGCTTTGATTCCTAGTTTTGCTAAGCGTACGGCTGTTAATCCTCCTGCGTTTGCTTCTTTAATCCCACCTGTCATAGGACTTTTTGCCCCAACAGATAGTCTTCCTGAACTTGGTGCAGAAGTTCCACTTAATATCCCTGGAGCAAAAACAATCTTGTTCCCAGGACCAAGTGGATCAGTTTTAGGATCAACTTCATCGGCAACAATAGCGCTTGTTAAACCTCTTCCTCCTAGATATTTGTATTTCTCTGGAATTTCTTCCATAGTATATGACATTTCTGATACATTTATTCGTATTATCTCATTTATCATAATATCAAGTGAAATTATACTCAAGTGGAATAATAAACCTTCCGAGACAATATGACCAAGAAATGTTCTTTTTCTTCAAAAGCTGTAAATGTTTAAGACTATGCTTCTCAGAATTAACAAACAAATTTTATTAATGATAATACTTAGTGTATGGTATGTCCAAAGTGTTGATTTTCAATGGCAGCCCTAGGAAGAAAGGCAATTCTGTTGTTTTAATTAATGAATTCACAAAAGCTCTTACTGAATCAGATGTTGAATTCGAAATTTTTAATCTGAATGAGATGAATATCAAACCCTGCCAACACTGTAATTGGTGTGTCAATAATAATGCACTCTCTTGTGTGCAAAAGGATGATATGAATGAATTGTATCCCAAATTACTTGAAGCAGAGAAAATAGTTTTTGCTTCCCCTGTTTTCTGGTTCAATATTTCTGCTCAGCTGAAATTGTTCATAGATCGACTCTATGCTCTTCAAGGTGAAAAGGAATATGCCTTTACAAAGAAGAAGGTTGCAAATATTCTAGTGTATGGAGCTAATGATCCAGAAAGCTCTGGAGTGTTCAATGCAATAGGATCACTAGAAGATTCGATGAAATTTATGAACAATGAAATAGTTGGTACAGTTCATGGTACAGCACATAAAATAGGTGATGCTGCAAAAAATCTAAAACTTCTAGAAGAGGTTTACGAACTTGGAAAGAAACTTGTAAGTTAAAAATAGAAATAGTATTCCTTTTTCTTAATCGTCATCTAAAATAAACGAATAATCTTGAGGAGGTTCTTTTTTCTTTACTATTCTAATCTTCTTAACATATTTCAAAAAGATTGAATATCTTTCAATAGTTTGTTTATCTGTTTGATTTTCCCAGTCATTTTCTGTCATAATCTCTCTGATTTGATTGACTAGAATATCTAACTCTTCAGCAGGTAAACCATCTGCAAGTTTTTTTGACAAAGTAATGTTGGCTGTATCAACATTGGGCAAGTCGTATCTCTGGTGATTTTTCTCCCATGCTTCAAAAGATGGAGCAATCTCATCAGTAGAGAGTAAATCTATTATTCTATCTACAATGAAAGGTTTAAGCTCTTTGAATTTAGAATACGCTAAAGCATACTTTTTCGAGTATTCCATGTTAATTTCATAATAATTATCAGTTGGGAAGAGCTGATGTATACTTCTTATTATGAAAATGCCACTGGGGAAAGAAAATTGCAAATATCTTGCTCTATCTGGATCATCTTCATAAGGTATTAACTTGATGTCCTCTACTCTCTCTCTTATTGATAACTTCCAAATTTTTGAGATTAATTTTAGGAGAAAAGCTCCTGTAACTTCCTCTTCTTTACTCTTCAAAGGAAGAACAGGCATTTTTCTTCTAGATATTCCACTATATATCTTTCTAAAATTCGTTGTGTTTATATCGCTCCCTTTCATTTTGTGATTTTTGGATTGAAACTTGATTTCATCGTCAATGTCCTGAGTCTTCCAGTCAGGTTTCTCAGTTACATTTATTAGAAAAACAGCTCTTTTACTACTATCCTCTACACCTAGTATTTTTTCGAGTATGAACCGTATATTTTTCGATTCATCATCCATATATAAAGTAAAATAACACTTTTTTTAAATATTACCTACAAATCTGGCTCTAAGTCTTCAATTTCTTTGAATAGTTGCATAGACCTTAGTAACCATTCATGATATCTTTTGGTGTTGTACTCTTTTGGTAAATTCTTATAGTGTTTGAAAATTTTATTAGCTTGCGTTGTGAGTTTTCTGACAAAGAGCATCAGTTTTATTCTCTTTATTCCCTTAAATGCTGTGAATATTGTTCTAAGCAAAGTTATTTTTCTGAATTTAGCATGGATCATGTTTTCTAAATCTATTTTAGTAACTATTTTTTTTCTCATAAGAAATGACGTATCATCTTCACACAGTTTTTGTAACCCCAGCCTTAAGATATCATTTGCTGCTAGATCCCTTCCTCTCTCTTTAGTAAATCGAACTTGATACTCCCACAAACTATCTATTGAAACTTCTTTTCTTTTGACAGCTGTTACTATCACTTCGGCAGCAATTTTTGATGCAATCATCGCTGACCCTATACCACAACCATTGGTGGATATTGTTTGACAAGCAGCTTGTCCTACAAGCATAAATCCATACCAAACCAAAGTGATTGGTCTTCTGATTATTATCCTATCTCCCCCACCTTTAAGCTTTTTATTATCAATTATTGTATTTGAATTGACAAAATCGTTTACCATACCCTTTGGTGATTTGTTTGTAATAGATTTACCAACACCAGCTCCGATATCAATCTCATCTTCTTTCAGGAAGTTTAACCAGTTGTAACCTCCATAATATCCATATCTGTAATATAATGTGTCCTGCTTAATCTCATGCTCTCCCCAATTAAGCTCTTTTGCACTGATTTTGTGTATCTCTCTATAAGCATCAATTGTGTCTGATTTGTTAAGTTTTAGATTCAAATCTAAGATCTCAATATTCATACCTAAAATGCGTTCTCTACCTGAACAGTCTACTATCATTCTTGCATTATGAATAATGCCCTCTTTTGTTTTCACTCCAATAACCCACATTCCCTCCCCCATAGGTTCAACAATCTCTGTCTCAAATACAAATTCACAACCTGCTTTTTCAGCGTTGGATAATAATCTTTGATGAAAGAGTTTTCTATCTACAATCCAATAATCATAATAGCCTAAGTGAATTATTGTTTGTAAATCAGGAGTAAGAATAGCAAGATGATCACGTTCCTCTCTTATTTCATCTCCTTTCGGAGCTTGAATTCCAGCAAATGCAAAAGCTTTCTTCTCTATTGAATCGCACCAATCCTCAAACAGGTTATCTTCTGGTTTTTTCTCTATAACTTTCACTTTAATTCTTGCATTAGCTAGATGAAAACCTAAAACGCAACCTGCAATTCCTGCACCAACAATGATTACATCATAGTCTTTCTCTTTCTTCTTAGGCATTAGAAAACTGTAGGCACCAACATTCTTTAGTTTTGTGTCAAAAGATGTAAAAAGGGTGGGATTTTCCCTTCAATGCCCAACTACAAGAACTTCTAGCAAAAAGGTTAATCCTGCAAGTACAGCGGCAGCTGGTAGGATTTTTAAGGCATAAAGTATTTTGTTTTTTCCAGATACAGCTCCTAGAAACAGACCTAAAACTGTAACTTCTACTAGTACCAATCCAGTAGAAACTATATAAGCTATTAACATACTTCCACCACCTAAAACAAATAGAAATGGTATAATAGCAATTAATGAAAATATAAGTGGTGACATACCATCAACAAATGCGATTATTAATGATACCCAGAAATTAGCTTTCGCTATTTTTGTGTTTTTAAGATCTGTTACCATTGCATCTTCTAGTTTTTTCTGATCTTTTGTTCTTTCTGCTCTTTCTGTTAGATAAGCTATCCAGAAACCTGAAATTCCCATAGCAAAACTTGCACTCATTCCTGCAATAATTAAAATGGTGGGATCAGTAGCACCTGCAATCCATGAACCAAGAATAATCCCGAAAGCGGTTAATGCTCCATCAAATCCGTTCATAACAAAATATCTGCGTAAAATATTCTCGCCCTCAACCATAGACATGTATTGTCTAAGATTATCAATCATTCTCACTTTACTTTTCCCTGACTTTTTATTTGTTAGTAACCCTACTTGAGAACTTATTTTAATGTTATGCTATTGTATTAGCTAAAGAAGGATGTTAAATCACTTTTATACTTTTACACTACCCCGCCAAAAATATTTTAATATAGAGTAATCTTCTTTGAAAAGAGGAGTCTCTTAATGCAAGTTTTTTTTGACAAAACACTGGGTAATGAATTCGCTAAAATCTATAAGAAATTTAAAGCAATTGAATTAGAAGATGATGCAGCTTATCAAGCTGATTTAGAGTTTCTACTGAAGAAATTAGTCATTATTGATCCATATGAATCTGTTTGTGAAGAAGAGGATTTCAACGTTGCAGCGATAGATGGTTCTGGCGCAGATGGTTTGATTTCTCTAAATGATATAGGTATCCATCTTCTAACTGCAGCTTTTGCTGCTGATAAAACAAGTTTCAAAGAAGGAACCACAAAACAAATTGATATTTCTCCTCCAATTTGTTCTCATCCTGAAGGCATTCTTCGTCTTATTTTATTACGTGAAGATAAGGAAAAAGAAGTTTGGAAGGAATTTGAAAGTTTTATCGAATATAATTATGGAGAAAAACTTAAGGATATTGTTTTCCGAATCATAAAAAGCATCGTAACTGATGAATTCACAAAACAACATCCAAATCAAGCAGTTCCAAAAATGAATTCAGAAGCTACAGTAAGAATGGTAGCTATTCAACTAAAGTTTAAATTGTACAAAGGAGCATTCCCAGATTACTCTACTTGGATGGTGTCCCCCAAGCCTAACTCTCCTAGAGGTTGGTTTGAACAATTTAGAGAAGTGCTTGAATACGCTTTAGCACATTCTTTAATTAATTCTGATATTCATTTCAAGTATCTCTTTTTAGATGGATCAATGAATATGCTTCTATCTCCAGGTCAAAATCTCCCTCGTTTAGCTTCCAACTATCTTCTCAAAGATATTAATGAGAAAGCATTGGACAAAGATACTTGTGTTATCGCAGTAAGCAAAACTACAACGTTTCCTTTCATATACCGTTTAGCTGATGATTTGGAAAAGAAATTGGGAAGCGAGAAGAAATGGTATTTCCGAGTTCCATCTCCTGCCCGAGATAAGTTTGCTCTCAATATCTTAAAAGATAGACCTCATATTCCTCCATCTTATGGAGTTACTTATCTGTTCCACTTCTCTTCAGAGGTGCCAATTTTACGTATAGATTTAGATGAGAAATGGTGGAAAGAGAAAATATTCGATAAGGATAAGAAAAAGGAAAAGCAAAACGAAATACAAATGTTTAAAGAAATAGATTGGTTAGCAAGAGACGTTAGATATTACGGTTACTTCTTTGATTTAGCCTTTGCTCATAATACAACAATCGTCAAATTCTCTGAACGCGATGTTGTAGCTGATCAACTCATTGATTACTTTGCAGAGAATGGTGAAAATCCAAAGATGTTCATACATCCACGAAAGAGATTAGGATTAAGGTAGGAAGGTATAAAGATGAAATTAGAATTAGCGGAACCAATAGGAATTCTAGCTGAAGGTGATATATCAACACTCAAAATTGTATGTTCAGATATGCGCTTTCAAATTGGTGAAATATTAATTATCAAGCATCAATCAATTGATAAAATGTTCTTGTTCAGAGTAATAAATTATGAGAACATGTTAAGAAATATCCAAGATCTGGGCTCAATAGCAGCAAATTTCTTGCGGAATAGAGAAGCATACATAGCTCGAGTTGAATCAGAAAAACTTGTAAAAGTTCACGGTCTATTGATGGGTTATAGTGAATTTGATGTTGACAAACAAAAATGGATATTTAAGAAACCTAGAACTCTTCCTCCTCACTTTTCAGAAGTATATAGA
>DAOVRE010000190.1 GCA_030628305.1 Candidatus Heimdallarchaeota archaeon
ATTTGTTCGGCGGACAACAAATTTAACCTGGAAAGAAAAAAAGTTTTTATACAATAGTTTCAAAAGGCTCAATTTATCTTTTGTTCCCTCTGTAACTAATTTTATTCTCATTACCTTCTTTTTGTATCACAGAGTTTTAAATTATTCCTTAAAACAATAGCGAGTTATAAACAACAAAAAGAAAATTAAAAAAAAGGGATGGGATATGACACATCTATGTGGAAATATGTGGTACCAAAGACATCATTATGGTATTTACTCCAGTAGCCCATATAATTATTGGAGAGGTTTCCCAATAAAGAGTTTCTTTAATCTTGAATAGCTTATTTAATTCTTGCTCAATATAAGGAAAATGTTCAGTACTGCCTGCTTCACAGAGTATTAGATCATATTCAGTTTCTTTGTTAAGATTTTCATTAAGCATTTTGATTACTTTCTTTAATGAATGCTTGGTTCCTAAACCCCCACCAATTCCAACAACACCAACATCCAAATTAATTTCAGAAATAGGTTTTAGTCGCATTAGTTTTGTCATCAGATTAAAAGAAACTTTTTTCTTAACTTTCCCTGTTTTGAATAAAGTATCAAAAGAGTCTGAAACTATATAGGTTCTTATTTTGGTCTTTATTTCATCTAATATGGGTATTATCTCTTCTGTTGTTTTCCCTTGCTTTAACAATTTCAATGCTACTGAAACTAAAGCCCCCTCGCTAGATCCCATAAATCCACTTTCATAAAGAGTAAACTTTATTTTTCCTTTGAATTTTTTACTTGCTAATCTAACAATATTGTACTGACTAGAAACATTAGGTGAAACGCCAATATAGAAAATTTCTTTATAACCCTCATCAATAGTTTTCTGGATTTTTGCAACTACATCATGTACCGAAGCTTGTGATGACACTGGATAGGGGTCTATACTTGCAACTATTTTAATGAATTCGTCTCGGTCGATTCCTGAGAGTTCATTATAATATTCACCATCAATAAGCAGCATGCTTTCAACATACTCTATATTTTCTTTTTCTAACAATTCTTTACCTAGGCTAGCTGTTCCATCAGTGAAAAGTTTAATATGCATGGTGTTGTTTTTCTAAGCTTTGTTATAAACGTTACCAAATCCCTTTCTCCCTTCTCTTATTTCCTATAATTATAATTATGAATGTTGGAAAATAAATTTTAAAAAATCTATAATTTCTCTTGATACATAAATAATAATCTTTTACGGATTAACTTAACAAAAGGAAAAGCAATTAAAGAAAAATTTCCTGATTCTATTGTTCTTTTTGAATGTCTTAACCTATCGTTTTAGATTTTAAGTTTGTTATAACATTGTAATCATAGCCATTATATCTAGAACTATTACTGTGACCCCTAAGAAGAAAAATATAATTCCAAATAGAATAAAAATACTTGAAGAAATGCTTTTACTTCCACTATCTAGACTTTCGAAGTATTCTAATATCAAAATAAACCACGACAATGAAGATAATGTGCTCGTAACTAGAATAAAAATTGTAAATATAAGATCATTCTGTTGATCTCCAAGTGTAGCCAAAATATACCAAACCATAAGAACTACTACTAATATTGTGAGTACAACTGCAACAGGTTTTAGAATTTTATATGTCTCTTTTGATAATCTTTTCATGCTTAATCAACTTTTCTTCTAATTCTAATAATTGTCTGAATTAGTTTAAAATTTTATAGATTGGGGAATTTTCAGTCAGAATAAACTCTTGTGTCAACTCGAAAGTGATTTCTGTTTAGTTGGAAAACAATATTTAAAAAATCGTTATTTTCTCTTGATATATGAATAATAATCTTTTACGGATTAATTTAACAGAAGGAACAGTAACTAAAGAAAAAATTCCTGATTCTGTTGTTTTCCAATACATGGGTGGAACAGGATATATTACTTATTATCTTTACAAAGAAGTGCAACCAAAAATCGATCCTCTATCCCCCAAAAATAAAATAATTATTGCTCCCGGACCTATACAAGGAACTAGGATTCCCGTCTCTGGAAGATATTCAATTGGTACAAAGAGTCCTTTAACTGGTTTGTATTTAGATAGTAATGCTGGAGGTTTTTTGGGTCCAGAAATTAGATTTGCTGGGTATGATTTGATTATTATTGAAGGTAAATCCTCTAAACCTGTTTATATTTCCATAATAGATCAAAACGTTGAAATCAAGGATGCAACAGATTTGTGGGGGAGATTTGTTTATGAAACTGATGTTTTGATTAAAGGATTAGAACACGAGCCAAAAATGAGGATAATAACAATAGGACCTGCTGGAGAGAACCTTGTTAAATTTGCTTGCACCACTTCTGATAATTTTCGAAATGCTGGAAGAGGAGGCTTAGGAGCCGTTTTTGGTTCAAAAAATCTTAAAGCTGTTGCATTTAAAGGATTAACTCGTCCAACTGGTAATGATAAAAACAAAGTTGAATTAATTAGAAAGGATATTATTCAAAGAGCAAAAAATGCTAAAGATGAGGGTCATCTACTTCATAAACATGGAACTAGCTGGTTAGTCAAAGTAGCTTCTGATCTTACTCACTACCCAACCCACAACTGGCAATCCGGAGAATTTGAAGATGCAGACAAGCTGGGACATGAAACTTTAGCTAAAAAATATAAGCGATTCCGACGTCCATGTTATCAGTGTCCTATAGGTTGTAGTGAAACTCTAGATGCATCTGTTTTTGATTGGGTTGAGAAAGATAGAAAAGAAATTGCAAAACCTGAATACGAAACACTAGCCATGCTAGGAGGAAATTGTGGAATAAGTGATTCTGAAGCAGTAATACATGCTAACTTCCTCTGCAATGAACTTGGTTTAGACACAATATCTACAGGCAGTGCTATTGCCATGACAATGGAAGCAAAGGAAAAAGGATTTGTTGAGGGTTCGGAATTTGATGATGTTGAATTTGGAAATATAGATAAATTTCTAGAGCTTATTGACAAAATAGCTTATCGAAAAGATATTGGGGATATATTAGCTGAGGGAGTTGCTCAAGCAGCGGAACATTGGAAGATAGAAGACCTAGCAATTCACGTGAAAAAATTGCCCTTTGCAGCTTGGGATCCACGTGCTAAACTCGGTCTTGGTCTGAGTTATGCTACAGCTGCAGTCGGTGCTTCACATTTACGAGGTTGGCCTTCGACTTCAGAAATACCTGATAAAAGTGCGCTCAAGATTATCGATTCCTTAGTAGAGCAACAAGACCTCAAAACAATCAAAGATTGTTTAACTATATGCCATTTCACTCACAGCATCAAACCTGCTTTAGGTTTTGATGATTGCGTTGATATTGTATCAGCTGTTTGGAGTAAAGAAGTAACTGCAGAGGAATTAACTGACATTGCTCGAAGAGTTTGGATTATGAAACGTATGTTCAATATTAGAGAATTTGGAGATAAGAAACCAATAGAATTTGATACTCTTCCTAAACGTTTCATGAAAGAACCTCTTCCATCAGGAAGAGCTAAAGGTAGAACAGCTTTCATCGACGAAGAAGATTTCATCAATTCCATGCAAGCTCTTTATGCAAAAAGAGGGTTGGATAGGGAAGGTTATCCTACCAAAGAAGAAATAGAGAGGCTAGGAATCAAATCCTAAAGTTTTTCTTTTCTCTTTTCATTAAGAAGTCTGATATTTAGCACAATTTATAATAGTCTTTGTAGATTATCAGTTAGATGTCAAAGAAATATCGCGTATTAGATAGGAGAAGAATTCCATGGGCTCTTTTAGGCGCATTTTCTTTGGCTATTTATCTCTGGCTCTATTTTGACACTGGTGAGTATAATATCTACATTATCGTTATAACAGCTGCTGTTGTGCTCATCTGGCTTGCAAGATATTTTAGAAAGAGACATGTTTCCAGGCAGTTTGATCATTTCTCAGATAAATTGTCTGTGCATTACGATGAAAGAATTGAACGCGAAGACTATACTAAAGAAGCAAGAAATTTCAATGAACCTGAGGGGAAAATCTGTGAATACTGTGGTGCTTTTCAATCCCGCTCATCTAGTAGCTGTGAAAATTGTGGGAAAAAGTTCTCCTAGTCTTTGACCATATCTTTTTTCTTACCAAACTTTGGGTTGAATGTCCATATATCATTGAATATAAAATTAGTAATAACTGAAACAATGAATCCAATAGCAAAAGCAAGATACTCATTCCATCCTATTACAACTGCGAAGAGCTGGATAAGACTTAGATTAATGATAGCTCCCACAGCTCCAACTATAGCAAATTTGAAGAATTGACGATAATTGTTAAATTCTATATTCTTTTCTTGTTTTCTGTATGTCCAAATTTTGTTAATAAAGTAATTGTAAAACATTACAAAGACAATAGCTACTGCTCCTGCAATAATCACTTTATGGATCTCAATAATCCAGAA
>DAOVRE010000058.1 GCA_030628305.1 Candidatus Heimdallarchaeota archaeon
ATTATATTTGGAAAGCTGATTTCCGCGATTATTTTCTCACTCAGTTCTTTAGGTTTAAGCTTTAGCTCTTTTGCAATATTAAAAAGAGGAAAACTAATATCACCTAATTCAATTGAGGGTGGTTTTGACCAAATCAAGTCAGATTTCATTGAAAATTCCTTCTCGAGATAACTTTCTATCAATTGTTTTATTTCATCGTAAGGACGTGAAATCATATCTTAAATTACTCCTTGAATAATAACTCTTTTCTTGCTAAAAAGCGTTATTAACAATAAAAAGTTTGCTTCTACGAGGTATACTAATAGAAGTAATTTTCTACCAATGTTTTACATAAATTTATAATTTGATAAAATTCCTAATACAAAAGTAACAGATAAATATAAGTGTAAGAAATCTCGAACAAAACAATCTACTGAGTAAAGGGGAAAAGTATGGGTAACGTTTCTAATATAACTACTGATGAATTCAATGAAATATTGAAAAACGAATCTAAGCTAATAATTGTTGACACTTGGGCTCCATGGTGTGGACCATGTAAGGGTATAGAGCCTCTTTTTGAGCAATTAGCTGAAAAGCATAGTCAAAATATGAGATTCGTAAGAATGAATATGGACGAAGAATATACATTTGCACAAAAATATATGGTGCAAAGTCTACCTACTTTTATAATCTTCAAAGAAGGTAAACCATACAGTTCTCTAATAGGTGCAAATCGAGGAAAACTAAGTAAACTAATTGAAGAAACTATTAAAAAGAATTAATTTAGCGTTACATTTTTAGGGGGGGAAACATCTATTTCTTTAGTATATTACTACCCATAAGTGAATAAGTTGTCAGCTGAAAGAAAGAAAATAACCTTTCCATCTGAAATCTATGAGTATCTCGTTAGAAAGGCAAACAGTTCTGTAAATGAAACCTTCATTACAATTTCTTTTCCGATTATTGAAATAAAATTTCTAAATGTAAGAAGAAAAGGTAGCTCAAAAACTGTGGATTGGTTATTTGATGAACTCAGTAAACGACTTGTCGCTATATCAAAGAAATATGGTATTGATGTGGGTCAAAAATCTCACAGAAAAGATCTAATGATAGATTATACCACAGGAAGTAGTTCTAGCACAATTAAATTAAGCGGTTATCATTACATACCTATCAAATCTTTTGGAAATATTCTTACAATAGTAGTCTGGAGCTACATCTTGTTCATATTAGGCAAGAAACCGAGTGAAGATGAGGAAGCTAAAAGATTTCATAAGAAGTATACTGATAGCTTTGAAGATTTCAAAGATCATTGGAATAGGACGTCTAGAAAGAAATTTCCTCTCAGAGATGAGCGCTCGTGTTATATCTGTGGTAAACCTGCGTATGTCTACAATAGATGGATCTATAAAAATAAAGGCTCAAGTGAAGAAGTATATACACCTGTGTGCAAAACACACAGACATCGTTTAATCTAGAACTAGAAGAAACTTTTTAATTTTTAGATGTTTTATTGTTTTTATGATTGGAGATTTAGCGCCTGAAAAAAAGAATAATTTACTGGAAATTTTAAGAGAAATTTCAAAAGATTGTAGTTTGGAAGCAATAGCAGTAGTTAGCTCAGAGGGTCAAGAACTAGCCTTTTTTGCTGAAAAAGGAACAGACCAAGTAATCATGTCTGCTTTAGCTTCCGCTTTGAATTCGGCAGGACAACAAACAGTAGGGCAGATTAAATGTGGAAGCCTTGATCAAGTAATAATAAAAGGAACTGAAGGATTTGTTATTCTCCAAAATTTGGATAGATTTATTGTATTAGCAGCTTCAAAAGAGAATTATAGCCTTGCTTTAGCAATGAATGTTCTTGGAAAACATGCAAAGAAAGTTTATCAGGTACTTACTTCTTAGTTTTCTTCCTAAACATAATTAAGAAAACACTGCATAGAACTAGCGATACACTAATTATTATAGGTCCTAATGAAACAGATGCAACAATTTTGATATCCCAAGATTCTGTTCCAGACAATGAATGAATTTTCAGAATGTACGAGCCTGCTGAGATATCCATATCTTCGATTTTCATATTGAAAATAGTTGTACCATTAGCGAATGACTCAAACGTGTTTTCTTTAACGTGTGTGCCATATTCATTTGAAAGCGTCATGTAAAACTCCCAATTTGGCATAATTTTAAATGTATTTGCAGAGTTAATGGTCATCATTATATTGTCTTTTATAGAAACCTCTGAGGATTTAAGAGAATAGTTGAACATCAAACTTCTAACCACAGTTGAACTTATCATATTTTCAAGAAGTTTATAATTATCACCATAATATGCGCTCACGAAAATTTCTGAGTATTCAGATTCATAGGATGAATAAAGATAAGGAGAATCCAGAAACATGTCTAAAGTGTTTCCACCTACGAAGAGAGAACCATTTGAATAATGTTGGTTACCATAAACCAATTTGTCACTGTAAGGATTGTAATTTGTATTAGTTACATTTAATAAAACAGGATATGGAAGAAAAAGATTATTTAAGAAAAATGGGTCTGAAAGTAAGATATTAAACGATGAAGATACATCTAAACTAACATTTACAGAAAAATCTTGGTAATAGGAGACATTAACTTCAGAAAGTATCTCGTTTATGATATTAAAATCACTATTTCGTGATGGTAAAACAATTAAAGCTCCTCCTGAATATGCTCCTTCTGGAAGAACGTAATCAGAAAGAGCGGCTATATCTGTGTTTGAAATTGGGTTAAGCAAGGTATTCTTCGAATTGATTAATGCAATCACTTCAAATTCATTGAGATTCATCGTGTTAAATGTGGAGTAATGTATATCTTGTGAATTAATTATGGGTATTAGACCATATTTCTTTGAAATAGAAATAATGTTGTATAGATTACCATTTAAAGAATATCTGATATCGCTTCCTTCTTCTCGGTAATCTAGTAAAATTCTCCCATAAGCCTTTTTCACATTAAATGCAACATTAATTTTTTGAATTGAATCAGCACTTTCAAACATTAAAGATCCTTGATGAAAGCCAGTTAGAGCTTGTTCAGTATCAATAGTTATCATGAGATCATATTGACCCACAGCTAATGAAGAGGGAAGAGGAGAAACATACAGAACGTTTGCGAAGTTTTCAGAAATTGTTAGTTCGATGTTGTCAAGTGTTTGATGTACGTATAACTGGATATTGAAACTTGTTTCTGAATTTTTGAAATAATAATTGTCCAAGTAAGGGATTAATGAACTCGTTAATGTAAAATCTCCATGAGTATTAATATATGAAAAAGCCCCAGAAGAATCTACTAAACCAGAACCTTGAAAATATGGAGCAATTGGTATGCTAATATTCTGTAAAAATGGGGAAATAGCATTCAGCGATATTGGATTACATGTTTTAATTAATGAAGCTTTCACTAAGGAAGGATCTGCGTCATAGTATTGTTGTATTAGAAGGAGACATAACCCAGAAACAACAGCTGTTGCATAACTAGTTCCTGAGACTACATTCAAATTTTTTCCATTTGCAGATGTAGTATTAAGAAGAACACCGGGCGCTACAACATCTGGTTTTAGCCAAGTTGTGGTTTTAGGAATTGAATCATATAGATAGTCAGAAGTTTCGCTGTCAAAATTTATGGCTACTGGTCCAGCACTACTGTATTCATAAAGGACATTATTATTATCTATAGCTCCTACTGTAATTGCTTTAGAGGAAATTCCAGGGCTCAGTATTGTGTGAAGATCATTGTAACCAAACTCTTCTATTCCGCGAGCATTGCCTGCTGAGACACACACTAATACACCGCTTTTTACTGCAAAATTTACTGCTTCTACTTCTGGAGAGGTTAAATTTGAAACTACTTTTCCTAACGATAGATTAATTACGTCGGCATCGTTCTCTATAGCCCAATCAATTCCCTGAATTAGGGTTTCTACTGTTCCAACTGAATTATAGTCTAAAATTTTCCCTATCAAGAATTTACAATTAGGTGCAACTCCATACATATAACCGAATAATCCATTACTTCCTATAATACCAGCTACTTCTGTTCCATGTCCATTATCATCAAAAACATCTTCATTTCTTTGAAAAAAATTCCATTTACCAATTATCCTACTTTGATGAGTCATCGTCTGATTCAAAGCTGGATTACTTACATTCAATCCTGTATCCAAGATGGCTATTTTTACATCGTCTCCATATAGAGCTAAATTCCACAAAGAATCTGAACCTATTTTTTCATTGAAATCACATAGGGATCTTGTATCATTAATCAAGAGTTCATTTACTGAATTTGCACCATAAATTAGAGAGTTATTCCAAATTTCGCTAATCTTCTGCTTATGTATGAGATGAAGTAAATTTTCTTTGGAAATCGAGATAGCTAGACCTTGAAAAGAATGAAAATTAGTTATACTATGCCCAAATTTCTCAAAATATAACTCAGTTGTAGTAGGAGATATCTTTACAACCACCCTGAATTCAGTATCACGGTTTGCTTTTGTGAATTGTTCAAGAAATTTTGTTTCTCCAAATATATCATTTATAGATAGTTTAGTTTCTTTTACATTAACTGGATTAGATGATTGCACATTCATAATTGAACTGTAGGAAAAAATGCAACAACAAATCAGTACAAAGCAACCAATGTGGTATTTAATTTTCGTTAGATATCTCACGTAAGAATGTAGTATTAAATATTTAAAAATGTAGGGGGATTAACTGTGAATAGTATTTGTTGTTGTTTTTCTATTTTTCTAGGTTAGCATTTAGAAAAGAATCGTATGCATCTTGCAGATTATTCATTATCAAATCAGGACTATTTTCATCTGTGAGATCAGTCAAATCCTTCATGGAGGTTACACCAGAAAGAACAAGGCAAGTTTTAATTCCTGCTAGCTTTGCACCTAGAATATCAGTTTCTAATCTATCTCCAAACATTATTGTTTTCTCCTTGTTGGTTTTTGAGAGGTCCATTGCAATTTCAAACATTTCCGAATTTGGTTTGCCTATTATTGCTTCTACTTTCCTTCCTGATAGTTCCTCAAGAATTTTTATCATTGCCCCACCTCCTGGTATAAGACCTTGAACTGTTGGAAAAGTAAAATCAGCATTTGTTGCAATGAATTTTGTTTCTTCATATGACACTAGTATATTAACTGCTCGAGAGATTTTAACATAATTTAACCGTCTATCCATCCCTGTCACAACATAGTCTATGTTATTCATATTCAGAGCAAAGATGTCTTCCTCATTAGTTTCTTCATTTCTGTTTACAATATCCACTCCGAAATTGGCAAATTCTTTCTTAAGACCTTCCTCACCAATAATATATACTCTAGCAGAGGGTTTTTCTTTAGAAATATAATGTGCTGTTAAGTATGCTGATGAAAGAATACTCTCAATAGGCAAATCTAAACCTAAAGCAGAAAATTTAGCCTTAAATTCATCTCTAGTTTTTGTGCTATTATTTGTGAGTAAAAAAACCTTTTTTTCTCTTTTTTGTAACAACTTGATAAATTCTATTCCTCCAGGAAGAGGGTTATTTTCCTTGTAGATAACTCCGTCACCATCAAACAGAAAAGTATTGAACATGTCGAAAGGATTAGATAGGGAATCCATAGTATTCAAAAAACAATCTTCTCCTTATTCATAAATACATTGGAGTACCAGTTTACACAATAAATAAAAAAATTTCAGATTTGAAATTTGTTATACGAAGTTTTTTATTTATCTACGTTAAATTATTTTATATGTCATATGTTGAAAAAGCATTTTATCAGTATGTCAAGAATATATTCACAAGCGGTTTTAGGATTCTCTTTAGTAAGAAATATCTCTTTTATACTATAGCATTCTTTCTAATATCAGTTACTTCGACAGTTTTCTATCTAATTGGAGCAAACGTACAATCGGTTTCTTCAGACCTTCTAAGAGAGATAAGTTCTATCTTAATCGTGGTGGAACTATCCTTCGCTGTTACATATGTGTTTTTTGGTTTATTGTTTGCTAGATATCCATTAAAATATTGGGGAATTCCTGCATTCATAGCAGCTGCGGGTGGATCTGCGACAATATATTTCCTCCCCGTTATATCACCCTATATTGCAGCAATTGGGTATCTTGGTTGGATTTTGATTTCTGTATTTCTAACATTCTCCTTATCACGGAATTTTTGGGGAAATAGAATATTTGGGAGTGTAATGTTTCTTGGAAAGAGAGCTGATGAAGGCTCGGTATTGTTTGGAAGTATTGTTTTCATTTTATCAGTAGTTAACTTTGGTATGACCGGATATCTCATCTTTTGGTCATTTAATCCATTCAATCTATCTTTGATAATAACAGCTGGCTTCTCGCTAATAGCTATTATTTTAGTTAACATAGTTATTTTTAAGCTTGGCAAAAAAGATGATGTGTTTTACACAATTTTATCTTTCTTCTACGTTATAGCTTCCTTTACTCTTTGGAAACTAACATATTACACTGCAACAGATTCTTTACCTAGCGATAATGTTGGAAGCGTACTAGTTGCATTGTTTTTCATTTTTTATACCGTTTCTAATTACGCAAAGAAAATTAAGAAAATAGAAACCAATGCAACCAAAGATGAAACTGTTGAACAAAAGGAAAAAGAAAAGAAATCAATTGAAATAGGAGACATAGAAATAGAAAAGATAGATGAGGAAGGGGAGGAAAAATGGGCTCTTCTTAATATCCCTAGATCAATCGGACCATTAGGGATACTTATGACTGTGATGGGATTGATTCTAAGCTATCATGTGACTTATCTGCAATTTCTATCAGGTGACGATATTTTTAGTGAGTTCTTCTTAACAAAGAATGAACTAGTTGGAATAAAAGATAAATTCGCAGTAATATTACTTACTTGTTTATTGATATTCTTCTTGCTTAACTATTTGTGGTCTGAAGATTTTAGGAGATATGGCTCACCAACTTTGTATCGATTTGAGTTTCTACCACCTTACGAAGAACTAGTAGAAAGAATAGACAGAGTTAGAAAAGGAGAAGATTCTTGGAAACAATATGCAAATATGCTTATAAAACAAGGTGTAAAGGCCGGAGCTAAATCAACTGCAAAGAAAGTATTTGTTGATCCATCTAAAAAAGTAGCTGGAGCCATAACTGGAGCGTATACCGCAAGCAAAAAAGGTGTAACGAAAGGTTTCAACAAAGTTTTCAGAAGAAAAGATAAGAAAAAGAAGAGATAATTTCCTCTTCATTCTGTTTTTTCTATATTGGTTTTTAATTTTGTTAGGTGTTCTACAAAGAATGTTTTAACTTTTTCTCGTTCCCCTTCATAAAACTTCAGAGAACCTACAACTTCATGCCCTCCTCCTTCAACACCAGCTTCAGGCATCTCTTTTCGCATTAATTTTACTACTTTAGGGAAGTTTATGAGTAATCCTTTAGAGCGAAGTATTAGAAAATCTGGTCCTTCTCCTAGTGTTACGACTGCTTTGTCCTCATTTTTAGAACAAAAATGATCAAATATCAATCCAGTTATTTTTCCAGGATTTGGAAATGTGAAACGATGGGTAAACAATTCAACATCAATAGTAACTAATAGTGTTCCATTGGTTAGTATTTTCTTTTTACAATGAGGTAATGAGTCTTTTACTGATGTTTCAAGTAGTTTTTTAGCTTCGTTTCCAATCAGATTATACATTCTAGAATGCCAATCTTGATTAGTTTCAATTCCAAAAAGTATTTTCATAGTATTGTAACCTTCAGAAAATCTTAGCTGATAAACCTCAAAGTCAATTGCTAGACCTATAGTTCTAAGATCATCAACAGAATAGCCTTTTTTCTCTGCAAGTTTAATATATTCAATAATTTCTTTCCCTTCAACTCTATCCATCAATCCTGCAATTGCAGGTAAATGGATGATTTCTTCATGAATATCAGGATAGATAATTCGAGCTAGTTCAACACCTAACATTCCAGCTGAAAGCTCGTAGCCTCCACCAACAAAGTAAGGGTTAACATGAATATCAACCAACTCTTGTATCTCTTTGTCAGGGAAATGGTGGTCTATTACAATTATTTCTAGATCTAAAGCTTTTATCTGTAGATAAGGGAATAATGATTCTGTGCTAGACCCAAAATCCAAACACACAAACAATGGTAGTTTGTCACCAAACCTAACTTGGTCTGCTAGAGCAAAATCCA
>DAOVRE010000072.1 GCA_030628305.1 Candidatus Heimdallarchaeota archaeon
AAACTTGCCAGAGGCGGTCTAACCGTCGTTTAAGTGGGTCCCCTCACGTGCGTTGAGGGGAAGAATCATGAGGATCATGATTGGGGAAGGAATGAAGGGAGTGCGCATTTACTCCGACAACATTTCCTGCCATTGCGCTTCGTGCTGTATGGTTCAAACTTTATTAACTGAGGGACAAGTGTTCAAACACTTGCGAACCATAAATATGGCGAGTTTTCGCCAAGCACTACCCATATATCAGCACTTTCCTATATAAACTCGCAGAAAAATGGGAGAAAATTAGAGAGGTATTAACCATCATCACCTCAACATGTAATGAGGAACAGCTCAGAGACTTCTGGCAAGATTGAATAAGATTTTAATCAGCTGTTGCTAACGGTTATTTTGCTAGAAAACTAGCTAAAAAAGGAGCTAAAGTTTACGGAGTGGATTTCTCAGAAAGGTTTGTTGAATACTGTAATAAAAGAGAGAAAGAGGAACAATTAGGATGTAAATATTTTCAAACCTCCTTAACTGATTTAAATATGTTTGAGAATGACTTCTTTGACCTTATTATTTCAAATATTGTTTTAGTGGATGTACAAGACTATCAAAAAGCTTTCTTAGAAATAAATCGTGTCTTAAAAAAAGATGGAAGATTCATTTGGTCGAATTCACATCCCACTTTTGGGAGGGTAAGTGCAATGGATTTGAGATTACCTTTTGATACTTCCAGAAATGAAGAAAAACTATACAAGGTAATTGACAGGTATTTTGATAGTGGAGGGACACTAGTATCTTGGGGGAAAGTTCAACCTATATGGCAATTTGATAGAACATTATCTGAATATAGCCATGCGTTAAAAGAGGCAGGATTTGCAATAAGAGAAATAATAGAACCAAAACCTGATTTGGAATTGATCAGACAGAATCCAAGATTTTTAGCGTATGATGCTGATAGGTATCCTCATTTCATAATATATGACTGCATAAAACTGGAATAAGAACTTCTAGAGTTTGTTTAATTCTAACTGATAGACCAACCAAGTAAAAGCTTCATAGACACCCTTACCATTTAGAGCACTACAATCAAAAACTGAAAAAGTTCGGTCCTTCAATTCTAAATGAAGGCTTAACAATTGTATCAATAAGGGTGCTTGAATCGCATCAGGTAAATCTTGCTTGTTAGCTAGAATCAAAGTTGGAACTTTATCTAAGTGAGGATTATTAAAAACGTGTGTTCGCAAAATATCCCGAGCTTCAGGTAATCGTTCGATATCAGCAGCATCTATTACGAAAACGGCAGCGGAGCAGCCGGGGTAGTGTACCTCCCACAGGAATCTAAATTGCTCTTGTCCGGCCACATCTATGGTAGTTATATCCCATCCTTCGAAATTTATTGAATCTATGTTTTGTCCTATCGTAGGAGTAGTATCATCGTGATATGCACCTGTATTCATGTATTTTGTCAGTGTCGTTTTTCCTGCTGAATCCAGACCAACGACAAGTATTTTGGCTCTTTTCTCAGTTTTTAGTTTTTTTCTTAACCATTGGGAAAATGTAGTAAAGGCACTCATCCTGACACTTCTTTTAATCAATAGATTCAATATTTCTATTAAGCAAACTAATTTGATATAATCTTCGATTATTAAACAGTATATAAAACTTAATTTGTTTAAGCAATCGTTTTTTACTAAATTTTTTTCCACAAATTTGACATTTTTCCAATAAACTTTAAAATGAAACCTATCAATCTCTTTCTTATGGCTGAAGTAGAAGGACGATACGATAGAAGACTGCTTTCTGTAGATGTAGTCAAGGGGATAGCTATTATGGGAGTGCTTTTCATCCACCCAACAATCTATGGAATTTGGCAAACAGAAGCCTTAGCTCTGGAAACTGTTAGTTTTTGGGTTGTGATTGGTTTTATTCCTATTATTCTTATGGGCACTTGGGGGGGAGGATTTCCTCTTATCAGCTCTTTAGTTAACACTTATAATGTTTTCAACAGACTTGAACGAGGAATTAGGTTCAGAAAAGCTGTTGTTCCTATTTTGATTAACAGTACTATCCTTCTACTTCTAGATCCACTCAAAGGTTTTCTTTTTGGGAGAACATGGACTAACACCTTTCCAACAGATACAACGGTTTATGGAAAATACAATTTCTCAGTACTTAGTCATTTGTTAGAGTATGGAACTTTTAGACTTCCTACAGCTGAAAAAATATTCCAAATAGGATCCTTACCAGCAATTGGGTTAAGCGGTTTCATGGTTGTTTTTCTTCTATGGATACTCTTCAGAAACGGAGGTAGAGAGAAAACAAAACGTAATGTCATTATTTTAATTAGTATTGGACTAGTTTGGGCTGGAATAAATAATTTTGTTTGTGAATGGACTTACGATTATATTGGCACTCTATTTCTTAAAGGAGGAATATTCACTTTCTTTGCATACATCTTGCGCCTTTTTTTTGGTGCCCAACTTTCGTTCTTTCCGATGGGTATCTATGCCATTTTTGGTATGGTTGGAGGTTATCTTGTTGTACAAAGGAAGGACATAAAATGGATCAAACGTTATGGATATGGATTTGGCAGCCTTTTCTTAGGAGGATTCGTCATTACAACTGCTATTACTCTAGCTCAAGCAACAGGTATTGAAGCAGGGCTTTTTGGTATTCTAGATTATGAGATTTATCCAAGAGAGTTGTTTTTCCTAAGTATAGGCTGTATGATGTTCATTTTCGTTTTTCTAGTTAAGAAATTTGAGTACACTAGTAGTGACAATAAAATTCGCTTAGCTAAAAAAACTGCATATATCAGAAGATTTGGAGTAGCAACTTTAACCATCTACTTCTTTGAACCTTTCTTCCATAACATTATTGCTTTTGTTTTCCATCGATTATTTGGAGGACCGGTTCAAGAGTTTGGAACAGCAGATCTATTTATGACAAATATAGGAGCGATTTTCCTCTATGAGTTTGTTATCTTCACTTTTTGGGGGTTTGGTGTTTATTTGTGGTCTAAATCAGGATACAAATTTGGTTTAGAACATCTAATAATTGTTTCTACAAGACCTTTACGAAAAGTGAAAACGAAACGTCTTCAGTTATACATACCGAGTAAAGAAGAACTCGAAGCCTTACCAGAGAAAAAAAGGCGTAGAAATAGGAGAGAAAAGGAAAAAATTGAAAAAGAATCATAGAAGAGGAATTTCACAAAATTCTTAAATTCAAACTATTCTTGGAAAACATGAACAAAGAGAATCTTGTCAAAGAAGGATATGATAAGATTTCAGAGAGTTTTCTCAATTTTAGACATCAGTTTGATAATTCTCAAGAGCTAAAAATATTTGCTAGATTCCTTCCTGAGAACGGAAAAGTGCTTGATGTAGGATGTGGAGTTGGTATTCCAGTAACAGGTTTTTTCGTTGAAAATGGCTTTGAGTTGACTGGTATAGATATTTCTGAAGGAATGTTAAAACAAGCAAGAATAAATATTCCAGAAGCTCAGTTCTTTCAATATAATATGTCTGATTTAGATTTTCCAGATAATTATTTTGATGGTTTAGTATCCATCTATGCTATGTTTCATGTTCCTAAGCAGAAACACGGAGCGATCATAAAAAACTTTCATAGAATGCTTAAAAAGGAAGGTTGTATGATGTTGGTTTTCAATCCACGAGAAAATGAAGGAGTAGATGACTTTCTTGGAACAGATATGTATTGGAGTTGTCATAAACCTGAAATATCTAGAGACCTCGTTTTAGGTGCTGGATTTGAAATCATCTTTGATGAAATTCTTGATAGAGGAAATGAGTTTATGTACTGGGTAATTGCTAAGAAATAAGCACAATTCACTTTCTATCTTTTCGAAAAACTTATCACAGTTCCATAGTTCTTTTGCTTATGTTTGTAAAGAAAGAGGATGAGGTTGTCAAGAAAACGAAAACACCAATCACGCAAAACAGCCTAATTGAAGATTTTAAAAAATTGGGTTTGAAAGCAGGTGATGTTGTTATTGTTCATGCCTCTATGAGTAAAATAGGTTGGATTGCCGGAGCTTCAGTTGCTGTAGTCAATGCGCTTATGGAAGCTCTAACACCTGAAGGAACACTTGTGATGCCAACTATGACTTCAGATAATACCGATCCAGAAGATTGGAAAAATCCCCCAGTACCTGATGAATGGAAACAAATAATTCGCGATAACATGCCAGCCTATCATCCAGATTATTCCACTTCGAGAGGTATGGGCAGAATATCAGAAACGTTTCGTAATTACCCAGGTGTTTTACGATCAAGTCATCCTCAAAGTTCATTTGCAGCATGGGGAAAATATAAGGAAAAGATATGTGGAAAACATGGCTTAACACCATGTTTTGGCGAAAATTCTCCTCTTGAGGAATTATTTAATCTTAAGGCAAAGATTCTTCTACTAGGTGTTGAGCATTTAAACAACACATCGCTCCATTATGCTGAATGCAAAGCCAAGATAGACGACAAGCCCATCCAAAAGCAAGGTGCAGCATTGTTTGACAATGGTAAGAGAGTATGGGTTAGTTTTGATGATCTTGATTATAATGATGAAGATTTTCTCCAAGTTGGTATAGAGTTTGAAAAAGAACATCCAATCCTTAAAGGAAAAATAGGGCAAGCAGACTCGAAATTACTTTTAATGAAGGAACTCATAGATTTTGCAATCACATGGTTTGAGAAGAATCGGAAGTAGCTTTTTATATTCTACTTTTTACTTTTTTCTGGTTAGTAAATTGAAGGAAAAAGTATCTTCATTTATAGATGAAAATAGGGAGTTATTATTAGCAGTAAGTAAGGAAATCTTTGATAATCCAGAATTAGGATTTGAGGAGTTCAAAGCATCCAAGCTCTTAGCAGAAAAAATTCAGGAAGCAGGGTTTGAGACAAAACTTGGTGTCGCGAATCTTGAAACAGCAATTCACGCCATACATCCAGATATTAGTGAAGGTCCAGTTGTAGCAATTCTTGCCGAATATGATGCCCTACCAGGGCTAGGACATGGGTGTGGTCATAACTTAATAGCTGCAGCTGGATTGGGTGCAAGTTTAGCTTTAAGTTCAATCAAAAAGGATTTACCGGGTAAATTGGTCTTTATGGGCACTCCAGCTGAAGAAGGGGGAGGAGGAAAAATATTCATGATCAAAGCAGGATTGTTTGATGAAGTTGATGCAGCAATAATGTTTCATCCTTCAGCTACCAAGAATTATGTTGGAAGAGGGGGATTAGCTGTTCAAGAAATCAAGATAGAATTTTTTGGTAAAACTGCTCATGCTTCAGCTGAACCTGAAAAAGGGATTAATGCTTTGGATGCAATCATACAAACTTTCAATGGGATAAGTGCCTTAAGGCAACACATAACCAGTGATGCTAGAATGCATGGAGTAATTACAAATGGGGGAGTTAAGCCAAATATTGTTCCTGATTACGCTTCAGCTGAATTCTATGTAAGAGCACAAGATGATAAGTACCTTGAAGAACTTTTAAACAAGGTAGAAAACTGCGCTAAAGGAGCAGCTTTAAGTTCTGGAGCAAGATTGGAATTTAGTAGAATTGGTAATGCATATATGTCTAGAAACGTTAACAAAACTCTTGGAGCTGCATTTTCCAAAAATATGAAAGCAATAGGAGAGGAGACTCATGTTGTACCTCATGGAAAAGGGTTAGGTTCAAGCGATATTGGAAATGTGAGTCATGTTGTTCCTACAATTCACCCCTATATGGGGATAAGCAAAGTTGAGATCAATGGACATTCTACAGATTTTGCGAAAGCAGCGAGTAGCGAATACGGAAATGAGCAGATGTTGAAAATAACTAAAGCATTAGCAATGACTGCTATAGATGTGTTTACCACACCTGAACTTGTTGAAGAGATGAAAAAGGAGTTTGCAATAACAAAAAGATAATAACTTACTCTTCTTCAATTGATTTTGCAAGATTTCTACCACTCAAAAATTGAAACTCTGGTATTAATGAAATTACAACTGTCATAATTGAAAAGGAAATTGTAATTAAATAGTCCCAACTATTGGCACTTGATTCTATTTTGAAAAATATGTCTGAAATGAGAGATAACCAGTATAAATTCAAAAATAATCCTGATATGAATCCAAGACATAAAGCAACAAAGGTTAGTATTGCTATTTCCAACCCAAATTGTAAAAGAATCTGAAATTTTGAAAAACCAAAAACCCGTTCTAAAGAAACTTCCCTCGTTCTTTCAATTGTAATTATAAATGTTGTAGAGAAAATTGCTAGAAACGCAATAATAAAACCCAAAATCATCATAATTTTGACAATTATAGTTTGAATTTCAATAATACTTTCAATTCTATCTTGAAAAATACTTTTCGATAAGGCTAGTCTAATATCTTCATGATTATTCATTTCGTCAATCAAATCCCCTGATTCGCTGTTTTGTGACGACGCAATAATACCATTTACTGGCATATATCCTAATCTTTCTTCTAAATATGGAAGCTGAATAAACATCATTATAGGAGATCCTATAGATCTACACAATCCCACAATAGTAACATTAACCTGCTCTGTATGAAACCAAAAACTGAAGTCATCACCTGATTTCACATCTAGTTTCTTTGCAATATAAGTTGACATTACTACCTCTGCAGCTATTTCATCTGAAAAACTTCGACCTTCTTGAATATCTATTTCTATCAGTTGTGAATCAACAACAATTCCTGTAATTAGTACTATTAATTCACTACGTAAAGCAGGTTGAACCATAGCTTCTAAATACTGCTCTGAATGTTCAATTGAATTAAATTGGCTAAGTTCATCGTATATCTCATGAGAATAATCAAATGTGTTAAAGAGACCTTTCACATCCCACTTCACTTTTGTGTCAAAATACACATTTTGGGTAGTGGATATGCTTGTTTGAGCAGAGAGAAGTGAAAAAGATAACATAATAGAACCCATAAAAGCTACAAGTGTAAGAATAGTTCTGAGTTTATTGCGAGATAAGTTACGAAAGGCATATTTCAATTGTAAAGGAAATCTAATTGCCAATGATTTTTTCTTTGATTTTGGTTTATACTCTTTTGCTTTACCACGAAGTGCTTCATAGGGTGTCATAGAAACATTTTCTTTAGCAGCAAAATAGGTAAAAATTAATGAAATAAATAGTGTTATACCTACAACTTCAACTAAGACCCCTATTGAAAAGAAAGATATCAAATCCAAAATTCCCCAAAGTGTTGCAAGCATTCCCGACAAAAGTTTTAATAAAAACCATGAAACTACAATCCCAACCCCTATTGCAAATAGAGCAATGACTAATGTTCTTAAGAGAAATGCTTTCATTATAGTTGAAGAAGAAAATCCAAATGAATAGAGCATGCCCGTTTGTTTTCGCTGTTCGAAAGCATAGCGTTTCGTTATTATGAAGACTACAAAACCTGCAATAATCATTATTATTATAGCAGATGAATTTAGATATTTGGATGTTAGGTTTAATATATCAGTTAATGAAGCACTTATGCTAATCTCACGTACTTGCCATATTAAAATCAGTGGCAGATGAGCTTCAATGAAAACATCATGTAAATAATCTGAACATTCCTTTATTTC
>DAOVRE010000071.1 GCA_030628305.1 Candidatus Heimdallarchaeota archaeon
GATGCAAAGTTCAACAAGCTGTTTGAACAACTGCTAGCGGTAGAACGTAAGGTTCATCGTTTAAATCAATCTCGAAGATATGGAGGAAGAAGTACAAGAGGCATAGATGGACTATTGAGTAAACTTACTGTCGAACACAATCGTTTGAAACAACAAATGGAAGATATTCGCAGAAAAAGCGATGAATTCGATGATATGTGGGAGATTTGAGAAAAGGCATAAATACTAGCATTCTTCTGTTGTGATGAGTGTTATGTCTAAGAAGAAAAGTGTCTTTGATAAATATACTTGGATAGTTACTGAGTTGATTGTTGGAATTGCTGCCTTCGGTTATGGGTTATTTGGCATAATAAAAACACCAACTTCTACCAATTACACTTACATTATTCTGGTCTGTTTAGGAAGTATTGGTTTATTAGTGGCAATAATTCAAATAATCATACTGAGAAAGAAGAAAGTTAACAAATTCTGTTCCAAATGTGGCGAAAAAATAAAGAAAGAAGATAAATTTTGTCCAAAATGTAGTGAAAAAATTGGTTAAACCTAGACTACTTCTTTTTCCAGACCTTAAGAAATTCAGGCATTTCTTCAAAAGCAATTACTGGTAAAGTAACCCATTTTGGATCTGCTGCAAAATCAGAAAATTCCATCTCTTCAGCTGGAGATGTTCTATATCTGATAAATGCTGTTTCAAGTTCCTTGGAGTCTTCAACCCAGATTACAAAAGGAAGTGCATTAAGTTCGTAATATCCTAAACTTGTATTAAAAATGAAATAAAAAGATTTTTCATTATTTCTAAAATATCCTATGTATCCTGCAGGTCTTTCAGTTCCTACACTGAAAATCATCATTTTCACTAAATCTTTAATTGAAGCAAGCTTAATAGCTGCTGGAGATTGTATTTTGTTAGTATCAGTCATAAAATCCACCCAAAAAATAAGAAAAGATTGTGGGATTAGAATACTATCAGAATTGCCACAAGCAGTCCATAAATAGCTACCGCTTCAATAAGTACAATGAAGAGAAAAGCTTTTCCAAATAAATCCGGATTTTCAACTATAGCTCCAATTGCTGCACTTCCTGCAATTGCCATAGATATAGCTGCTGCAGCTCCTGCGATTCCTACTGCAAGGGCTGCTGCTATTGGTTTTAAGTAGTCATCAGATGGAGCGTCTTGTGCAAGAACACCTGTCGACATCAACATTATAGCTCCGGCAATGCTAAAGATTATCACTGCTAATTTTGCTGTTTTTTTATTCATGTGCATAGATTATCACCTATTTTCATGTTCTATTTTAAGTATCTGAATTTAAAAATTTCGAAAGGACCCTTCTTCATGTATGTGAGTTTAAAACAATAGATATAATAACAACGAAAGCTTAAATAGGTATAACTTAAAAATTTAGACAGTGAGATAGATGTTCGGAAACTTTATGGGATGGCTATTGGGTTCAAAGAAAAACCCTCGTGACCACATAGTAAATCTAAGATTAACTGTTCGTCGATTAGAAAGAGCTCAAAGAAAACTTGAGCGTGACGAATCTAAGATGCAATTAAAAATGAAACAAAGTATTCAACGAGGAGATTTAGAGTCTGCGAGATTGTTTGCTACAGATATTGTTCGAAATCAACGTTGGGAGTTTGGTTATCAAAAATTAGTGTCTAGAATAAACGGTTTAATTTTCAAACTCGAACGTGCAGATACTGCAGCCAGTATGGCTGCAGAAATGCACGGTGTAGCATCCGCTCTCAGAGCAGCTAATGAACAGTTACAAATACCAGATTTAGACAGAGTAATCCAGGATATGGAAGGTTCTATTGATGGTATTGAGGAATCTACTGGTACTATTGAGGATGGTATAGATGATTTATTGATTTCAGACACTGATCCAGCTGAAGTAGATCGTTTAATAGAAAAAACAGCTGTTGAATTAGGTGTCTCAACACAAGCAGGATTGCCTTCTGTAGGTGTTGTAGAAACAGATGATTTAGAACAAGAAATCCAAAAGCTAAGAAAAAGAGAAGAGGATTAAATAGGTGATAAATAATGGTTAAAAATTGGCTCTTTGGCAAAAAACGTAAGGAAGATGCTGATGCTCTTTCAACACTCAAGGCACAAATGAATAGAATGGAACATGAGGCAAGAAATCTTGAAAGACAAGCAGATGAGCAGAAAATATTAGCTGCTAAAATGCTTCAAACTGGCAATAAAGCTGGAGCAAGATCAGCACTCAAAAGAAGAGCAGTCTTCATGAAACGTCTCAACTCTCTTCATAATACTGTTATGAACCTTCAAGCTCAGATAGATAGTATCCAAACAGCAACATCAACTGCTGATACTGTTAAAGCAATGGAAGTTGGCACAAAGGTAGTTGGCGAGAAAATCAAGCAAGTATCTCCAGAACGTACAGAACGTGTTATGGATACGGTTATGGAACAACGTGATCAAATTGAAATGATGACTGAAGCACTATCTGATCCAAGTTTATCAGAAGGAATTCTAGATTTTGAAGATGATGCTGCTATTGATGATCAATTAGCACAGCTAGAGGCTGAAATGGATCTTGGAACAACAACAAGTTTGCCCGATATTTCTGGATTGCCCATAACACCAACTAGTGCCTCAGGTGAAAAGGAAGAAGACACATCAGATCTTGAAGAAGAGCTTGAATCGTTGAAGAAAAAAATGAGTGAAGATTAAATCTTCCTTTTTATTTTTATTTTTAAAGGGAAAGTGGAGAACAGTAAAAAAGTAAAATAAAACCTTTATATCTGATAATAATAATAATAGTATAGAACTTTAAAAAAAACGGTTGTGACTCACGTGTCAGCACAAGGCTTAATAGATCATGCTAGGGAATTTGCTTTAAAAGCTTATAATTTTGATAAAGAAAAAAACTATAGTGAGGCCATTCCTTATTACTTAGATGCAGCTGAAGCTTTAATGAAAGCTATTAGATTTGAGCGTAATCCTCAAATTGCTCGAACTTTGAAGAAGAAAGCGGAGATGTATTTAGCTCGTTCAAAGGAATTGAGAGGATTACTTCAAAAGCGGAAGGAGAAGAGGTCAACAGCTGGTGATGATGATACAGATGATAAATTATCGGGAGCTATTTCTGATATTATCGTTACAGAGAAACCTTCAGTCACTTTGAAAGACATTGCAGGATTAGAAAATGCTAAACAGACATTAAGGGAAGCAATAGTATTGCCTTTAATGCGTCCAGATCTTTTTTCAGGAGCAAGAAGACCTTGGAAAGGGATTTTATTATTTGGTCCTCCCGGTTGTGGAAAAACTCTGCTAGCAAAAGCTACAGCGGCTGAAGTTGAAGCTACTTTTTTCAATGTTAGCGCATCTTCGATTATATCTAAGTGGTTAGGAGAATCTGAGAAATTAGTAAAAACATTGTTTACTCTCGCTCGTGAAAAACAACCAAGTATTATCTTCATTGATGAAGTAGATGCCTTAGCAGGAGCAAGGGGAGGAGAACATGATGCTATGCGTCGAGTTAAAACTGAATTACTAACTGCAATGGATGGTTTATCTAGTTCAGAAACAGATCGTATTGTTACTGTAGGTGCGACAAACTTGCCAGAAGCAATAGATGGTGCTTTTAGAAGGAGATTTGAACGACGTATTTACATACCTTTACCAGACATTGAAGCTAGAGAAGCAATCTACAAATATAACACCAGAGGTATAGAAATGTGTCCTGAGGTTGACTTTTCTATCTTGGCTGAAATAACTGATTGTTACTCTGGTGCTGATATTGCAATGGTGTGCAGAGAAGCAATAATGACCCCTATCAGAGAGTTAGATATGGCTGGAGCAATTACTGATACAGCTATAAAAGCACGTTCAGTTACACAAGATGATTTCTTAGAAGCAATAGAAGCTATCAGCCCATCAGTCAGTGATGCAGAAGTAGATAGATACGACAAATGGAACGAAGAATTCGGTAGTAGTGCTTAAAACTAGAGGTCCAACTCATGTCTACCCTTGAAAAGAAAAAAAATGATAAGGAACGTACTGAAAAATTAGACATTAAGAAACTCAAGGAAGAAAAAGAAATTTCCGATGATAAACTTAAGCTAATTGAAGCAAGTATCAAGGGATTGGAAATTACTGAAGAAGATCTAAAAGCTACTATGCCTGTTGTTAAGGCTATTACAAAAGTAGATCTTTCAAAAGAACAAAGAGCGTTTTTAGAAGTTGAGTTTGAGGATAGTTTACCAAAGTGGGTAAAAGCTCCTTGGATGTATATTAAACCAAAGAAAGAATCGCAAGTTGAATCTTGGCTTGAAAGCTGGTCAGCAATAGTTCTTGACTATAGTCGTATTTTTGTTATTCACATCATTAATATTAATGAAATCCGAAATGTTCATCCATTTAATAATGCTATAAACAATAAGAAGATGTCTTTGAAACAAGTTCGAGAGGTTATAGATCACCTTGTAAAGCAGAGTGTAGCTAAATGGTTAGATGAAAAAACAAAAACAAGAGCTCGTATTTACTGGAAAACAAATGAGGAATGGGCAGATAATTTGCTAGATTTCATGATTGAAACAGGCAGAGTAGTTGAGATACACTCACTTTTTGATCTTTCTCAACTTCAACAACAATGGAGCGATTTACCTGCAGATGATTTAATAATAGTTTGTGAAATGCTGGTAGAAAATAAGGTAGCAAAATGGTTGAATAAAGAAAAAACAATTATTCAATTTGAAGCTGATAAAGTTTTTTAATAGAAATTACATTCCTAGTAACCCTGGAAACCAATATTTTGTTCCTTCGGAATAACTTCTATCTACTCTCGCAATACCGTGCTCATCAAAGAATGTTAAACATCTATCAATTCTTTCTTCTGACCAGTCAGTTTTCATCAAAAGATTTTCTTTTGTTACATATCCTGATCTTGATGCATAGCTTAATATGATATCATGATCTGGACTGAACTCAACTGGAGTAAACTCTATGATTTTGACACCAGATTCAAGGTTTTTGTATGGTCTTATGAGTTTAGAATTGATAAGTTTCTCAATAGATCTATACATATCATCAATTGAAACCATTCTTCCTGGTCTGATTTTGTTTAATTGAGTAAATAATTCTCCTATTGACATGATTCCTCCATTATCTGGAGTCGAACTCTGACCATGTTCCAATATCTCATTTGCTAGAATATCATAAAACCCTTTGCCAGTTAATTTATCTTTGAGTGTAGGTGCTTCTTTCCAATCAAAACGACCAATTTCTGCAGGCAATCCTAATTCATCTCGTAATCCTGCGAGTTTGTCATAATATTCTTTATTCTCCGAGATTTTATCGCCATATTTTTTCTCGAATTTCTTCAACTGTTTTTTAATAACTTGAATATTATCCATCATTTGCTGTAATTCTTGAATCATTAATTCAGCATCTTTTACTTGGAAAGCAGACTTTATCTTAATTTTTTTCTCTATGTCTCTTAAACCCACATCAATCTCCAAATAGTAATTGTATAGCACTTATTTATATCTTCGCAAATCTGAAAGCTATCAACATAAAAAATAGTTAGAGAGAACTAAAAAATGCTTGGTAAAATTTGTATCCAATTCTTTATTTTCCCCATTATCTGATTTGCTTCCCGTGGAGAAAGGAATGCGGCAAGCTTGTTCTTGTATTTTCTATACAGAGATTTATACACCTCTTTCATCTCATCTCCCAATCTCTCCCCCTTTTGGTTAATTTTCCCGATTTCTAAAGTAATCTCCTCTATCTCTTCAAGGATGTAACCAACGTCTATATTAATCTCTATAAGATTGATTAATTCAAATAATAACTGTCTCATGTTGGTAAATTGTGCGTCATTAGCGTTTTTTTCTAGCAGTCAAATCACCTGGTTATGTTTCGATAGACCTCATCTGAAAAGAATTGTAAGAAGAGAGGATATATCCTTCTTCGTTTATTATAATTCTTTGAGAACTCGTCGAAAATCATTCAGCCATCTTGCTGCTTGGAATTCGAGTTTTTCACAATCTTCTTCCTTTATTACCTCTTCAGGTTTGTATTTGCCAATGATTTTACGCCAATTACTGATATCTTCAATAACCCAATGATCTTTAGGAATTGATGGAAATGTTTTGAGAATGTGTAACATCTCATCCATATCTGCTAACAGTAAATCTGCTCTGGCTACCGAACGAAGTCTTGTTAAGTCGATTAATTCAATTGCAGAAGCGACATAATCCGCAGTTTTTGTGGGCATTTTCTTCAACGAGTCAAAAGGTATAGATACTGCATCAGCAGTTTCAACTCCTTCAGCTACACGAAGATGACGAATGCCTTTAGGATATTTGCTATCTAACTTCTCTTTTTTGATAAATTTTTCAAGTTGGAATCCAACTTTTTCTAGTTGCATTCGTGATTTGAAAATACTTCTAATGAGAGAACGTAATTGCTTTCTATATGCAATCTGATCTATTTCATTATTTTCATAACTTATAGCAAGATTATCTAGTGTTACAATTGAGGCATAAAGGTTAGCTTCTAATTCAAGATTTCTTTCATCTAGTTTTGACATACTACCACTCGCTTTGACATGACTATGCTGTTTTTCAGCTTTATAACCGTTTTTAGAGTACCGTTTATATAATTTCAGGAAATCCACAGTTGTCATGTCTCCATCTTCAAATTTTTCTTGGAGTACTTCTAGAGTATCTTGAATTGCGTAGCTTTCAGCTTTAAGATTTTCTTCTAAGGAGATTGATATTTCTTTATCTGATCTATCAACTTTAATACCTCCTTCTTTTAGTAAAGAGGTTCTTTCCTTCTCAATTTTTCTGCCTATATCGTCAATCTTTGATTGATAATCCATAATTGTATCTTCAATTTTCCGTTTTTCAGTCTCTGTAGTAGTTTCTTTTCTAGTTGCAACCATTTCAACTTGAGGAAGCTGTCTGACAGGAATGGTAGCTCTTTGTAACCCTGTATATCTTTCCTTTTTCCTTGATCTCTTTGTTTTATATGGTTTAGCTGGAACACGGGTAAATAACTGCTTTGTATCATTAATTACGTCATGAACATGATAACTTCTGTTCCATTCTACTAATATTTTAATGCTCAAGGTTCCATCATCATCAGTATTTGGATGATTCACTTTTGGTGTAATATCAACAAAAGGAGCTATATCTGGGAACCCATCTTGAATGAAAATATTTGCAAAGATAGGAATTTCAGTTCCTTCAATTGTTCCTACATAACCTTTCCAGTGTTTAAGATTACCTCTTACTGGTTCGAATCCTACTGCATTTTCATATATTAATTGCGTTTCATTTGCAAGGATGTAATCATCTGTAGATATTTGTCTCACCTTATTCTAATTCTCTATATCAAATGATGACAATGAAACTTTAAAAAACATTGCATTCAATTTTTAAAATTAAGCAAAAACTCAGTTCATTCCGTTATCTGAAGTATAATTTTTATCGGTTTTGCAAGATTATTATCTAGAACAAACACTGTTTCTTTTCCTTTGGAGAGCGAATCTTTGATCAATGCATTAGAATCTAATAATTTTCCCTTTATCATTAATTCTGGTTTTTGCAATCCATAAGTTAAGGCTAACCGAACTTCTAACTCTTTTACTGTTTCATCTGAATGAGCTACAAACTCTATCTGGTCAAGCTTATACAAC
>DAOVRE010000033.1 GCA_030628305.1 Candidatus Heimdallarchaeota archaeon
ACAATATCCTGTAAATAATTTCTAACCATGCGTCTCTTTGAGAATTTACAAATTTTGGTTTTAAAGTGCTCAAGAATTTGGAAACGGATAACCATATTACCTGATTTGAGACATTTTTGGTTTGAATAATTTTACATGTAGTTTCTAGACGGTGTAAAATTGACATCAACACTCTATCAGATAGATTCAACAAACTTTTCAATTGCTTGAAATTCACTTTTTCCTTCTGTTTAATGGTATTAAGAGCTCTTTCTTCTAGTACGCCTACGTTACTTGCAGGACGAAGTTTTGCATAATAAGGATAGTCTTCAGAATTAATTATTCCTCTAGGAAAACTACTATACTTTCCACGAACTACTTTTCTATCAATTTGCATCTCATTCAAAATGTGTTCTTTTCCTGTAGAGATGCGGATCAGCAGTGATTCATATGATAGAGGTATACCAATAAAGGATAAACTTCTAAGTAAATCTGCTTTCGAAGCAATCTGTTTGTGCTTAGTGAGGAGTTGATTGTCTATGAGTAAAGGAAAGACATCTTGAATTGAAATAGATTCGCTACTTCCTTCAGGTTTGGTCAATTTTGAGCGATGATAAGTTAATCCTGAAGACCTTTGAACATAACCACGTTGTTTTAGTGTTTCAACAAAGGTGCGAGACTGATTTTCTAGCAGTTCAGATTGCATTTTGGGAAAAACAAGTATTTTTCCTTTATTCTCTGAAAATTCTTTGATTTTGTTTTGGATTTTATCTTCTAGAGGATTAAATGCTGAATTTTTAGTAAGATTAATTACGTGTAAATTATCACCAATTACTTTGTAATCAAAGGTGCAGGCAGGTTTACCAGAAACAAACACAATTTCTTTTTGAATGTCTTGAAGTACCGTAAAATCAGCTGAAGACCAATAAACTGAATATGGATCTGTAGCTGGAAGAATCTCAATTTGATAAGATTTTTCCTTTTTTTCTTTTTCAGAGAACTCTTCTAAAAACTCTAGTTCTTCTGTAACTAGAAAACCTTCATAACTGGAATTTTCGATGAATTGTCCCCTAACTATCTTCTTACCCTCATATAGTTCAATAATACTTGTACTTACTCGACTTCCAGATAAATTTAGGATTCGCATAATCTGTGGTACAGTTATTGGACCAAAACTCTTTATGATTTTATAGATTAATCCTTTGATAGCAGATGATTTGCTTTTGGATTCTTTCTTAAGTAACAAGTCGGAACTGTAAATGGTCCAACGAGTTCCATCGTAAAACATGAACACTTGAAAATTTATCCTTAGTTCAGAAAGTATTTCCATTACTTCTTCTTTCTTTAATTTAAACTGCTCGATAATTCTTTGTCTTGTAGATGAACCATGTTCCCTGATGAATTCCAATACATTTTTTGTTTGCGGTCTCTTATAATCTACTTCCTCTGATAGATTGCTGTAATAGAGCATTTCAAGATTTTCTCTTCCAACATATGTTAGCTTCCCAGATATAAACGGTGCCTGTATGAGATGTTTATTTTTTATTAAAGAAGGAATTAAAGTGTGAGAAAAGGTTCGCATCCTAGCAAACAATGATTCGGGATCTTGAAACTGAACAATGTTATTCAATATTGATATCGCATGACCGTAATTGACTCCCTTAAATTCAGTGGATAAATTCTGTTTCTCAGATAGATAAAGAGATAGTTCTTCAAGATTTAATGAGATGCTTGACACAGACATTTATTCCACCAAAATATTTGTATTCATACCATTTATTTTTTTAATAGTTACTAATGGAGCACTACCACCATGTGAGGGGGAAATGGTTTCTAAAGCATTAATTATATAGTTGAAAGACCCCTCTGTATGAACCCAGGGAGCTATATTTATGTTCTTAACAATAAGCTGTTTTTCATTGTGGGATTCTATTTTGCATTGAGCAGCTAATTCTTGGTTTAACAGAATTAAATAGTTGTCTCCGGAGACATCGAACCTTTCAGGTAAATTATTTCTTAGCAAAGAATGAGCTACATCTGTAGGATGGATAACATAGAATCGTTTTCGATCTTTTTCTGAGGAATAATCTCTCGAAGCTTCAAACTGTTTCTCGAGCATTATTAAATCATCATAATTCTCCGAAGTAATATAGTAAAAATTCAAACTATCCTCTACGAACCTTCCACCGAATATTTCTTCCTCTTCAACTAAATTGGATAATATTTCTTTAATTTTTATCTTTGTCAATATTACAGGAATAAATGCGTGTTCAACTATCTGGTTCTCCGAGGACATCCCTAAACTGTAAACTATATCTCTTACATACCTTCTTTTAATGACCGTCAAATCATCATCAAATTCTGGGATAAATTTAGAGAGATCCCAATATTCTTGGGGGAGATACGTAGTACTTATTGATTTCACTCCAATAAGCATATTCGTTTCTAACAACCGCAAGGAGGCTTTTAACGTTGTTCTAGCACCTGTCCATTTATGGGATAAATCTTGAACATTTGAAGTCCCTTTTGTTATAAGTTTCAAAAGTTCTTCGTGTTCTATTTTGAGTTTTCTTCTTTTCCTCAAACCACTTTTTCTGTAGCGAGCAAATGTTAAAGAAAATAATTTGTCACCTTGACAAAGAATTTTCTTTCCCTCTAATAGTTTGTTAACTAAAAAGGCAATTATTGCGTTCATTGTTTCAGGAAATCTTGTGATAATTGCCTCAAAACTTAACACTCCAAAATGATTAATCAAGGATAACAAACTTGTTTCATTTAATGCTGGAGTATCTTTTCTTAACCAGATTTTATCCATTACATATCTGGATATAATATTTTTTGAGAAGATCCGAGTTATTGTATCTCCACCAACCAAAGTATCTTGAATTAAAACAAAACCTGTTTTAATCAAAGAATCTTTGATGAATTTATTTGTTGTTGATAGAATTGATTTTCCATTTATATCTTCTATTTGTAAACTAAGTACACGATGAATCTTTCGTGTATAAGAAACCAGTTCTGAGGCTATTTTTTGAAGCAACAGAAAATTGTAAGCGACTATATCATCAAGCTGTAAATTGTAGATTTGTAGATACTTTCCACGATGAAGTTTATACTCAACTGAACCAATAATCTCACCATCCAAAAGAATGGGATCAATCCTTCCTTCTCCATAAACATCACGGATATGAAGTCTCAAACCTAATTTTGTAAATGGATCAGAACGTGGAAGGATTAGTGTTTTCTCATCTTCATGTGGTGAGAGGTTGATGAAATCTGCTTTTAGTTTAGAGATAGTTTCAAAACGTTTGAGAGTCAAATAATAATTTGTTTCTCTAGTTGTGAGCTTCTTTTCGATTATTTTCTTTTGCTTAATTAAATCACGGATGTGTTTCTCAACATCGCTATATTTGAATCCGGAGATGTGAGTAAGCTCTATCAAGGATACTGGACCTAGTGACTCAATTAGTTTATTCAAAATGAATTGGATACTTTTGTCATAATCAGGTAATTTATCCAATGTGAAATATCTGGAAGAAATATCATAAACATTCGGTATAAATTGCTTTGGTAGAAATGAATCAATAGCAATAGACTTTCTCACAAGATGAAGTGTTTTGTCAAGAATCATAATACTTTCCTGTACGATATCCTCATCAAGATCAATATATTCAACCAGTTCTCTTCTCGTTAATGGTCCATACTTTTGAAGTGTATTGAGAACTTTCTCCTCAACCTTAGATAATTCGAACGTTTCTCTGTATGCAACATAATAATAGGGAAAATGCACCCTACTCACATATGATAATCGATTATGACTAAATCTTGCTTGAATGATTTCATTTTTTTCCACAAGTTCTCTTACCCAATCAATATCATAATCTTTAATTCTAAATGCCAAGGAACTCAAATCTGCAATAGAACCAAAATCATCTAATAGATACAATATACTTTCTTTTCCAATAAGAGCCTGTTTAAAATAAGTATCAACAGTGAAATAATAGTGAATGAAATTTAGTTCTTCTGAAGTTAATAATAGTGAACCTTCTTTTCGATTACTCAAATTCCTTAGTAATTCTCTATCTTCAAGTCTAATATATTGAGGTTCGAGTGTAGCGGCAATAATTTGCCCTTTCAGGATACTATTCTTTTGCTCTAACTCCATAAGAGTTCTTGATATTTTCTCTTGGTCTAGAAGAAGGTATTCAACTATATCACTTGCGGATGAAGGACCATTGATTCTTAGATATTTTAAAACAATTTTCTCCAAACAAACTTCAGGGTCTAGTTTTCGGGCTTTAACTCTAAACGATTCCGGAACAAAATCTTCTATTGAAATATAATTCCAAGTTGTTTTTCCTTTGTATGTCTCGAAGTCTATTCGAGTTATTAGCATAGCTCGTTCGAGTCTTTCAAGATTTAACTTAATTTCCTGTTCTTGAAGATCAAGTTCCTCCGTGATTTTTAATAGTGAAATTGGATATTTTTCTTTTACTAAATCAAGAATTTTTTTGTCTTTTTCTGAAAGCTCAATTGATTTCAAGTAAATATTCCAATAGATGGGAAAATCCTCTAAAGGTATAGTTCTCTGTTCTGTTTGTGAGATGTGAATCTCCATGAACTCTTTATTGTTATGGAGAGCAAAAATCCACAATTTAATTTGCTTGGGATCAGAAATACAGCGGTGATATATACTAGGAGGTTTTTTATCTATTGTTCTTATTGGAGATATTGCTTTGATAGCATGTCTCAGCTGTTTAAGAGAAGAGATAGGAAGTTCTTCATTTCTGTAACTACGATTTTTAAAGATACTCTCTACTAATTCCTTCCTAAAAAGTATCTCCTTTGTTCCTTCCTTTCCAAAAACCTTGGACAGGACCTGCTGGTGCAATTCTCTTAGTAAAGCACTTCTATCAGAAATTTTAACGATATCAGCGACACCTAACAAGACGATACCATGTGCAAAAGGGCTAGGAATATCTGTCAAAGGAGCTATTTTGTATGTATATTCTCCTTTTTCTAGCTTCTTAATAACGTTGTAAGAATTTTCTAGATCCATGTAATCTCGCAAGATTTCTCGATATGTTTCTTTGATGACACAAAAAGAATCTTGTGTTTTCAGAGTTGGGAATAACCTTCGCGCATACATGGTTTGCCTAGAAACAGGAATGTATTTGTTACCGCTCCTTCTCAAAATCATAAAGGCTCTATTTGCAACATGTCTAAACCGTGTTTGGAAAAGTTCAGTGTTTATAATAGCTTGTTTGACAAGATTTTCCAAATCATCTGAAGAAATCAAGTTTGGAATAACTGATGTATCATAGATTTTACCTGTTGGTAGTATTAACAAGAAACCGTTATCATTTACAGCTGAAGCTACATCGGCATCAAGTTCTTTGCCTATGGAGAAAGCAAATGCTCGTGCAAGAGCGTCATTAACCCTCCTTCCAAAGTAAGCATGAAAAACTATGGTCATTCTTCCTTGAGGGTCTAAAAATGACTCTATTAGTAGAGATTTTTCGTTTGGAATAATATTCAAGAAGAGTTGCTGTTCCTTTACATAATCAACAATCGTTTTTGCAATTATCTCATCAACTTTAAATGAGGCTTGAATCCATTCCATTGTTTCTTTGGTTTTCTCTTTCTGAATTCTCTGAGCAACAACATCAATAAATCTGCCAATTTGTTGAGACAATTCAAATGACCTAGGTAGTTCTTCTCCAACCCAGTTAGGTATAGTTGGTCTTCTTCCGAATGACTCAGAAACGACTACACGTGATCCAACTGTTCGTTTGAACTGATAAGAATGGCTTCCTAATACAAAAACATCTCCAGGAGTAAGTCTTTCAACAAACTTCTCTGAAAGAACGCCTATACGAGTCCTATAGGTTTCAAGTTCAACCCTGTAATTTGAACTTTCAGGGATTGTACCAAGATTAGTATAGAAAATTAACCGAGAATTCCTTTTCTTTCCAAACGCTTTTTCTTTATGATCATACCAAATTTTTCGGTAAACTTTCTGCTCCTCAATATCTAGATTATAGCCACCCAAATACTCTAACACATTGATATAATCAACGAAACTAAGCGTTCTGTAATTATATGAACGCTTAATCATAGTGTAGGCTTCATCTACGTTCCATCTTTTTGTTATGGACATCCCAACTATAAACTGAGCAAGAACATCAAGACAGTTTTGAGGAATCTGAACTTTGTCCAACACATGACCATAAGCACTTTTGGTCAGCACTGCACATTCTATTGCATCATCTCTACCAGTTACAAGGAGTCTTCCGCGTGCAATTCTATCAAGAGCATGTCCACTACGACCTACTCGTTGAAGATACTTTGCAACTGTTTTGGGAGAACCTATCTGTGAGACTAACTCAACACTACCTATATCTATCCCTAATTCTAAAGAAGTTGAGGTTACAGCTGCAAGTAATTCATTGTTTTTCAACCTATCTTCAACATCTAACCTGATTTCCCTCGATAAACTGGAATGGTGAACAGCTATAAGGGGTGCATATTCATCTCCGAGAAACTCTTTGAGTTTGAAAGCAACACTTTCAGCTCCTTTTCTCGTGTTTGTGAAAATAATTGATGTTTCATGATCTAAAGTAAGATCAGCTAGAACAGAATAAATCCCTTCCTGAACCATAACATAGGGAGTATGAAGTAGATCTTTCACCGGGCTTATTACTTCAAGATCCAGTTTTCTTTGTGGGGGAAGATTAGCTATGTAGCAGTCGTTCTCTACACCATTATCATCTCTTCCAACAAGAAAACGAGCTATTTCTTCAATAGGCGCTTGTGTTGCAGATAATCCAATCTTAGTAAACTTTTTATCAACGAGTTGAGTCTGAAGATATTCTAAACATAAAGATAAGAAAACACCTCTCTTGTTTGAACTAACTTCGTGAATTTCATCTAGTATAACCCAACGTACACTTTTCAGATGTTGGGAGAACTTTGGAGAAGTTAAGATTAACCCTAAACTCTCAGGAGTTGTAATTAATATATGGGGAGGAGTCTTCAGCATCCTCACACGTTGAGATTGAGGAGTATCTCCTGTCCGAACATCAACTCTTATTTTAGGCACAACAATATTGTTTGCAGCTGCAAGATCTTGAATTCCTTGCAAAGGTTCTTCCAAATTTTTTCTTATGTCATTCCCTAAAGCTTTGAGAGGGGAAATATATAGGATATATATCTGGTCTTTCAGTTTTCCTTTGGTTGACTCGATGTAAAGTTCATTAATTGCAGCAAGAAAAGCAGCAAAGGTTTTTCCTGAACCAGTTGAGCTGAAAATGAGTGTATTCTTCTGTTCGTGTATAAGCGGAATAGAATACAATTGTGGAGGTGTAAATCCTGCAGGGAATCTAGAGGTAAACCAATCTTTTATTTCCTCAGCTAGAAAAGAGAAAATGGAATCAGCTGTAGAGGGGTTATCTAGATAATGCAGAGTCATCTGATGATATCAAGAATACTTTTTCACTATAAATATATCATTATTATGATGAGTTTTTGTCATGTTGTCATATTAGGACAACTTTAGTTGGGTGTATTTATTAGAGGTCAGCATATAAAACTATAACAGTTCTATACTCACTCTCAGTGGATACATCACTTTGGTTCTAAAGACATCTCTGAACTTCTTTTCTTCCCCCATTCCATAACGAAAGCTGATTCACCATCTCTGTAATACTCTTTGAATTCCTTTTTGATGTAAAAACCTAGCTTCCTATACATTTCAATAGCTGCAACATTTGATACCCTAACTTCTAGATATATTGTTTCAACTTCATGGTCAATGAGCTTTTTCAAACCATATTTCATAATTTTAATACCTAAACCTTTTCGTCTATATTTAGGTATGATAGCTATTGATATGACATGACCTTTTGCAGACTGCACTCCAAGAAAAGATGTAAATGGACGTTCGATTCGTGATAGAACATAGCCTATTATTTCCCCTCCTAACTCCCCTATAACACAAGCATAGCCAAAATCACTTAAGATGCGATAAAAGAAATCAAATGAATAGTTTTCAGGAAGACAGACCTTATTTATTTTCATGATTTCATTTATGTCACTTAATTCTGCTTGTCTAACAGTAATGCTAAGTTCCATTGTCGAGCCTTCTAATATTGAAGATATTAACTCTTTTTTCAATTTTTTGTTAAGGGGGTAGAATTTGACTAACTTAAATATATTCTTAAAGCTTTATTTAGGAAATTTATTGCTTTAAATGACAACACCTAGTGACTCTACAGATAATGAACTGATGCCGGATGAAATAATTGATAGGTTTATGTACCATCCATCGCTTCTACATCGCTGGCTAGAGCAATTAGGGATTAACTATACGATTGATCTACTTTCTACTTTGCGAAAACCTAACGATTCAATTTGGGTACAAGTAAATAAGAGCAAAATAGATTTTGATTCTTTGCTAGACATTTTTGAAGATATGGAATTCAAAGCCAACAAACACCCATTGTTTGATGATTTTATTCAAGTTAAAATTGGTTTAAATGAATTTGATAGTACGGAAAAAATTCTACCAATGATTAAGGTTGATAGAGAATCAACAACAAGTATAGCACTAGGTAAAGATGTTAATTCAACAAATGTTACCGAAGTAAATCTATTTTTTGCAGGTGACACAGTAAGAATTATAGATTTTATTGGAAATATAATTGCTGTTGGTGTTGCAGAAATTCATAGCACAGAAGTGAAAGATAAAACTGTCAGAGTAGCAGCGAAGATTATCAAATCACTAGGTGTCACTCCCCAGCTAACAGAATTAATGGTATATCGAAGAGGGTATTTCAATATCCTTACTCCAGCTCAAGCATTTAGTGTGAAATCAACCCATTTGAAACCTGAAGACAATATATTAGTCATGACAGGAGATAAAGGGGATGTAGCCAGTTATATTGCTGAATTAACTGACAATAAATGTCCGATCACGGTCATAGTTAATAACAAACTTCAACTAAAAGCTGCAAGAAGACAAATAGCAAGAACAAAGAGTAAAGCAGTAAGAATCATAAGGCGACCATTTCTAAAATACTTAAATGAACATTAAGAAATAAAGTATAGTGTTGTACTTCTAGAACCACAGAATTCCAGAACTGCAATTATGCCCACATTTTCATCAAATTTAGGAGTCACAAAGCTAGACACATTCGCTGAAGCTCAAAAGGAAGTAATCACCAATTTATATCGTTGTCTCTACGATTCCGCAACTATCACTTATTTCACTCATTCGGTTGATATAAGTGAAAATGAAGGGGTATACAATCATGCTTTGAGTAAGGCATACTACGAAGATCACAAATTTACTGAAGAAATCAGACAGTTACAAAAGAAAAAGAAAGTGTCTTATAGAGAACTCCCAGAAGAAACATATTTAGACTATACTTTTGAGCATAAAAATTCCACGATGTATATTGACCCCGTGAAAATAAATAACTCTGGTGGATATATAGCCAAGTTCAAGTTTAGAAAAACAGACAAGAATGATAAATGATTTATCTCATCATATGGGTATCAAGTTCATTAACTAACCAGATGAAAGCTTCTTTGATACCTTTGCCATGCAATATACTGGTGTCAAAAACAGCAAAAGTTCTATCTTTTAAATCAAGATGCAACCCGAGCATTTGAATAAGTAGAGGAGCTTCCACCGCGCCAGGAAGATCTTGTTTATTTGCCATGATTAAAGTAGGAACATTTTCCATGTAAGGATTATTGAAAACATGAGTTTTAAGAACGTCACGTGCTTCAGGAAGACGTTCAATATCAGCAGCATCAATAACAAAGATAACAGCGCTACAACCAGGATAGTGGGCCTCCCACAGGAATCTAAAGTGACTTTGTCCTGCCACATCTATTGCAGTTATTGTCCATCCTTCGAACTCAAATGATTCGATATTTTGACCTATCGTAGGTGTGAGATTTTCAGCAAATTTCCCAAACCTCATAAACCTTGTCAAAGTAGTTTTTCCAGCAGCATCTAAACCCAAAATCAAGATTTTTGCCTTTTGTTCTCTCTTAAGTTTTGTTCTTAACCAAGAGGAAAATGATCCAAACATACTCATTATCTGACAATCCGTGTTGTTATCTTACTTTTAGTAGACATTTTATAAGTGTTTTTTTTGTTTTATTACTATCTGATTCATCAGTTCCATTTTCTTATTAAAGTTTTTGCAGTTATGCAACAGCGTTTTAGATATAATTTTCACTTATTGAAACAGTTCCACTCAATTTCTGATTTTTATGTCGGTATTAAAAATATTTCTTTACCACTTTGTTTTAAAATTTCCTTTTTGTCACACTTGTTACTCTTTTTTAGCTAAA